>JAHRVS010000143.1 GCA_019090565.1 Gammaproteobacteria bacterium | reverse complement strand
CCTCACCTTAGTGCAACCCCTGTTTCGCCTTGATCGATGGCACGACTACCAAAAAGGCAAAGCACTAAAAAATCAGGCCGAAGCGAATTTTCACTTCGAACAACAAGCCTTTTATGTTCGCATTACATCCGTGTACTTTGAGGTGCTGCGAGCTAAGGAAAACTTGCAGTTTCGTAATTCAGAAAAGTCAGCGATTAAAAGCCAAATGACGCAAATCCAATACCGGTTTAAAGCAGGCCTCGCTGCCGACACCGATGTACAAGAAGCCAAAGCTGCGTTTGACTTGGTCACCGTACAACAGCTCATCGCCCAACAGGAAATGGACTTGGCCTTAGAGGAACTGCAAACAGTTACGGGTATCAGCCTGAATAAAGTGGCTCCGCTAAAGGCAGCAACCCCCATCCTGCCCCCTTCACCCGAAAGCATAACGGACTGGACAAACATCGCACTTAAACACAACCCTCTGCTTAGCGCTTCGTCACATGCGATGCAGGCAGCCCAGCGAGACTCACAAGCAAAAAGTTCTGGACATTTACCTACCCTTGACCTTGTAGGAAATTACAATGATACCGACCGTTATATCCAAACCAGCGAAGGCGAGCTTAGCGCCTCCAGTATCAGCCTAAAGCTCGAAGTCCCGATTTATTCTGGCGGCGGTGTCAGCGCGTCACGCCGGCAAGCCAAGGCACTTTATTATCAAGCGAGAGAAGAGTACAACTTCGAGAAAAGACAACTCATTCAGAGCTCCCGCAACCTCTATCGATTGGTCAATACAGATATTTCACGGGTGCAAGCGCAAGCGCAAGGCATTCACTCAATGAAAGCGGCCCTCACCGCTATCGAAGCGGGTTATAACAACGGTACGCGTACCATTCTCGATGTGTTAAACGCCCAGAATACCCTTTACGCCGCAAAACGTGATTATGCCAATGCGCGTTTCGACTATATTCTTGATTCTTTAAAATTGAAGCAGGTTGCAGGCATCCTCAAAGAAGAAGATATTCTAAATGTGAACAATTGGCTTTGCGGTAGCGAAGACCGTAAACCTGCAGCCGTCACTGAACCTGGGTGCAATTTTTGAAATAAAAATGCATCGCTATAGCGCCTCAAAACAATCCTAGCAATTGAGCACCTCTAAAAATACAACACCCTCAAATAAAAACTACGCTGAAAGTAACTCTTCCACCTTTGAACCAAAGTCGCTCAAAGATTGAAAGGGCTTTGAAAAGGAATAATCGGCTCCGAGTAATTCAGCCGTTTGAAGGTACTCCTTTTTATCTAGCCACCCTCCTCCAGACACAGCAATCACCTTTGCATCATTACTGTTTTTATTCAGCTCACGTAGAAAATCATAACCGTCCATAGATGGCATGATAATGTCTACCACAATCAAATCCGGTTGAAAGCAATCCGCCTTTTTTAACCCCTGTTTCGCACTCGTGGCAATATCGACCTTGTAGCCCAATGTATCCAAAAAATGGCTAAGCATATCACTGAAATCCTTATTGTCGTCAACAACCAGCACCTTTCTCGACATATACTACCTTCCTTAATGGTAAGAACACATTAGGGTATTTCTAAAAATAGTGATTTTCACGTGAGAGCAAGAAAGCCCCGCACCGAGAGCCACAGCGTATAAGACATACACAAGGATTCGAGCATGGAGCTGACGCAGCTATCACGTGAAAAGTGCATTTTTAGAGGTGCCCATTAGATATATTTGAATTCAGTCATGCACCAAGATCAAAGCAGGGTAAAAATAAAACCCAAAGCTTTTCATCCAAGGATCCGCATCACCTTAAAATATCAACCAGCAACACTTGCATTTATTGCTAGCGTTAAGAATAAACGTTCCGCACAAAGATTAAGCCAGCAGCTTACAATAGATCCACTTCTGCGTAGAATATAAATTACAGGGGATCCACCACAACATACCACTGTCGTTATAAATTGCCAACCTTCGCATGACTCCTCCCCTAGTAATTTGAACACGAAACCTTGTAAATACTGCTTTCTTAGAGGGTATCCAAACAAATCGCTATAACAAGGGCGTAAAGGTATAGTCCAGAACAACCAGATAGGAAAGCACTTAACCAAAACAAGATGATAAGTAGATCACTCTTATCGTTAGATCCAGCTATTAAAATGACAGGCGCATAGCTGGAATAGACAGAAAAGAATCGGCATCAAGGTTTCTCATATCGCAGCAAATGGGCTACACCCAATGCGTCAGCTCAATTTACAACCAAAATTTCGAGTATAAAGGTCTATTCCTCAACGCCACATTATTTATGTCGAGGAGGTCGCAACGATAATAAGGCCTAATTATTAAAGTAATATTACAGACCCAGAAACAGCCTCTAAGTTGACAACTTCAACTGCGGCTGATTGGCTCGAAAAATGACCAAGGATAACGCCTGACAACAAAACTCCAGCCAAAGTAATGGCTGAACACACAGCTCTTCTGAGAGTGCAAACGGTTATACACCGCGGACTTGAATCTGCCGTATGAAAAAAATCAAACTGCGGTGATAATCGTCAAAACCTGGGCGCAACAAAAACTTCCTTCCTACTTGCACAGCAATCTCGAGTAGATTTTCAAGCCCAGTAAAATTTATATGGCAATTCTATTGATGTCAGCCAATGCAGAGCCATCATTGCGCTCATTATTTATCATGAATTTGATGGCAGAACTATTGTCCAGCAGGTTGGTGGCCTTTTCAACGCTCAGCGCGCCGCCAAATAAGAAACCTTGCCCTTCATTACACCCTAGGTCTTGCAAATAACGCAGCTGCTCTTTGTGCTCTACGCCTTCTGCGACGACGGTCAAGCTCATACTATGGGCCATAGAAATAATGCCGGCAACAATCGCAGCATCGCTTTTATTTTCACCAAAATCTTTAATGAAGGAACGATCAATTTTAACTTTCCGTACAGGAAAGGTCTTCAGATAACTAAGGGACGAGTAACCCGTTCCGAAATCATCCAAGGCCAAGCCAAAGCCCGCTTGGTCCAACTTATCCAAAATCACTGCCGTGGCATCGACACTGTGCATAACCACTGATTCGGTAATTTCAAATTCAATGGCCTCAGCGGGGACGCCAGCGTCTCGGACAATGGTAATAATCTGATCTGCCAGATCGGGGTTTCTAAACTCCACAGGGGAAAGGTTTATCGATACAGATGCCGACGGGTACCCCATCTCACGCCAGTGTTTTATTTGCAAGCACACCGTCTTAAGCATCCACTTACTGATGTCGTTAATAAGGCCCGTTTGCTCAGCAAGCGGGATAAAGTCATCAGGAGGAACAATGCCCATTTGCGGATGCTGCCAACGCACCAAGGCTTCAAGGCCAAGCACATCGCCATCGCGCAGGGATATGCGCGGCTGGTAGTTAATCACTAACTGACCCTGCTCTATCGCGCGATACAACTGCGCCTCAAGTTGCAGTTTTTGCTTTGACCTCTCGCCAATTTCTTTCGAATAAAATTGAAAATTGTTTTTATCATGCTTTTGCTTTGCTTCCTGCATCGCATTACTGGCATTGCGCAATAATTCGTCCGCAGTGTCACCATGGGAAGGGTATACACTCACACCAATATTGGCATTTAAATAAAACTGATTACTTTCAACAATCACAGGCTCATTACCTATCGAGAAAATGCTGTACACAAAGCTGGTCACCAGCGCGCTCTTGTCTAGGTCAGGAAGTAACACAGCAATTTCATTACCATTTATACGTGATACGGTAAAGGGATGCTCGCTCTCTATTCCTTCACCCACCACATCCAATTTTTCAAGAATATCCTTAATGCGAGCAATAATCGTTTTGGACAATTTTTCGGAAGGAAGGGTCCCCAAGGTGTCATTCACTCGCTGCAAGGCATCAATATTGATCACCAATAAAGCAATTTTACTTTGATACTGCTTAACCCGTGTAATGGCCTGATTAATACGCTCTACCAGTAACGCTTTTTCTGGTGGGAGTTTTATTTTTGTGTCTTCATGGTAAACATTATCACCTAGGTTCAAATCTTTACGTAATATATTTGCCAGCGCCGCGTCACTCTCATCAACGTCATCATCATTAGATGCCTGCACTGAATTGCTAACATCAATAGTTGGCTCACTCGCCACCACTGCATCAATAATGGCCTCCTCTGGTGCACCGGCTACATTGTTATTTTGTACTGGCTCAGACGCCATTGCCTCCGTCCATCGAATAAGCCGGTTTCTCCCGGTTTCCTTGGCCACATATAGCCCCTCATCAGACTGATTCAATAGTTCTTTCGCATCAATGGCTTCATCAAAAATCGTTGCGAGCCCAAAGCTCGCCGTTAAATGGGGCACACTGGGGTATTTCTCTTTATCACCCGCCTCCAAGGCTTTGCGCATCTTTTCGCCAATCGCCGTCGCTAGCGGCACATCTGCACCAGGCAGGACCACCACAAATTCTTCTCCACCCAAGCGGCCCACTAGATCATTGGGACGAGAGTATTCGGTTAAGGTGTTTGCCATGAATTTAATGGCTTCATCACCCACGCCATGCCCATAGGTATCATTTACTTTCTTGAAAAAATCAATATCCACCATCAGGCAACATAATTCACCATCGTTCTCAACGGCCTCAAGGAACACCACATCAAATAATTCAAATAGTGAACGTCTATTAAGCGAATTTGTTAAAGGGTCGCGAGTTGCCAAGCGCACCAGCTCTTCATTTTGTTCCAGGATTTCTTGCTGGGTTTCCTCCAACCTGTCCATAGCCTCTTTAATTTCATCATTACGCTTTTCAAGTTCAGTCACATCATCAAAAGTAATCAATGCACCCTTAATCGTTTCATCTGCCGCCGTAATAGGAGACACATTGACATTAAATGCGTAATTTTCCTTCAGTG
>JAHRVS010000142.1 GCA_019090565.1 Gammaproteobacteria bacterium | reverse complement strand
TGCACCTACCCATGCACCACACGTCGATACCCGATCAGTGGACGTCTTGCGGGCAGAGCGACAAGCTGATTAATCGTATTAAAGGTTTTTTCAGGTAGAATCTTGTTTGTGAAAAACAAAAAAATCAGTGACTTTTTATTTAGGTATTTAGGGTTTGTTTCATTTGGTCAATAAGGGTGATTTTTAATGTACCGCTTTTTAACTGTGATGGCAGTATTTCTTCTTACATCGTGCGCGCAACACTCCCTATACGTTGAGATGGATCCGGTCGGGAGGGATGCAGAACAACGGCCCTCTCACCCGCGCTTATCTCCCCCGGCTCATGCGCCCGCCCACGGCTACCGAGAGAAGAGAGGCATTAAGCAAGGACATCGTGGAGAGGCGTCTTTGTCAGCGGCGCAAGTGGCCTTGTTGAATCAGGCTGAACAGCACATGGCCAAGCATAAAGTGAGCTTGGCCATGTCAAAGCTGGAGAGGGCGATTCGTATAAACCCGCATGCGGTGAAGCCCTATCGTGTGCTTGCCGCTCTGCACTTAAAGCAAGGGAATCGTCGAGCCGCCGCCGAGTTTGCCCGCAAAGGCTTGGCGATTATTGCCAAAAAAGGGAGCCCGAGAAGTTTTAATCGAGAGCAAGTGCGCCTTGAAAGTATCTTGGCGCAGGCGCGTAGCCGCCGGGCTTGATGGGTTGGGGGCATCTCTAAAAAGGCACCTTCTACGCGGTAGCTGCGCACTGCAATCCTAGTGTGTATGTCCTTATACGCTCGGCTTTGGCTTTGGCTTTTTGCATTTTTACTTTCTCCAATCATGGCGCTATGTGGCTTGACCTGTGGGGCTGCCATGCTCTCAGGTGGGGATTGCTGTTTTTAGAGACGCTCTTAAAAAGCCTGCTATTTCTTTTTGCAAAGTGTCATCCAGCTTTCGATAGAGGCACTGAGGTATTTTTGCCGGTGAAGAATAAAGTAGAAGTGGCGGCGGAAATTGCGCTGGGGTACCTTCAAAGGTACCAGGCTGCCACGGTGAAAGGCGTCAACGAGGGCAACGCGGGATAAACAACTGATTCCTAAATCAGCCTCAACTGCGCGTTTAATGGCTTCGGTGTGTTCCAGTTCGAGGCCGAGGTCCAGTTGGCTGAGCAAGCCCGACATGGCTCTATCGAAGGTTTGCCGTGTGCCGGAGCCGCTTTCCCGTAAAATCCATTTTGCATTGAGTAGGTCTTCATCGCTGAGTGAGGTTTGGCCAGCCAGGGGGTGGGTCGGTGAACAAAAGACGACAAGCTCATCCTCCAGCCAAGGGACAATATTTAACTCAGGGTCTTGGTGTTCCCCTTCGATTAGACCTATATCCAATTCAAAATTTCGTACCTGCTCGCTGATGCTGGCGGTGTTGGCCACATGGAGCTGCACTTGAGCGCCAATATGCTGTTTCATATACTGGGCCATGATGCCCACGGCAAGGTAGTTGCCGATGGTCAGGGTGGCGCCGACCTTTAGAGCGGGCACGGCATTTTGTTGATGAAGGAGTTGGTCAAAAGCCTGAGCTTGCTCAAAAAGTGCTAAGGCTTTGGGCCGAATAGCGCGCCCGAGCTCGTTTAGCTGAAGCTTTTTACCATTTCGATCAAAGAGTTGTATGTCATAGCGCTTTTCAAAGTCAGAAAGGGCGCTGCTCACTGCGGATTGAGACATCGCAAGTTCATGGGCGGCCTTGCTGATGTTCTGGTAGTGCGCGACTTTCAGGAAGACTTGGAGTTGCTTCAAGCTGTATCTCATATCTGTTTTTCCGAATAGCGATATCATTATTATTCATTTTGCCGATATGCTGTCAGCTTGTATACTCCCTGCAAGTTAATTAAATCTCTTTTTGCAGGCAGCCATTATGTCCGGTTTTATCGAAGCACAAGTGACGAGCATTCGTCACTGGAACGACACACTGTTTAGTTTTAGAACCAGCCGTGACGCATCGTTTCGATTTAAAAATGGTCATTTCATCATGATGGGTTTGCAGCAAAAGGATAAGCCCCTGATGCGGGCATACAGCATTGCCAGTGCAAATTATGAAGATGAGCTGGAGTTTTTTAGCATTAAAGTGCCTGATGGCGCGCTGACTTCACAGCTGAAAAACGTGGTGGTGGGGGATACCATCCTGCTCAGTCAGAAGCCCACGGGGACCTTATTAAGAGAAAACTTATTGCCGGGTAAAAACCTTTATCTGTTGAGTACGGGTACGGGCTTAGCCCCCTTTATCAGTATTATTAAAGACCCTGAGATATACGAAAATTTTGACAATGTCATACTGGTGCACGGCGTGCGCCATGTGTCAGAGCTTGCCTACAGTGAAACCATTACCGATATATTGCCCAACGACGAATTTCTGGGCGAGGATATTCGTAAGAAATTAATTTATTACCCGACTGTGACGCGAGAAGCGTTTAGAAACCAAGGCCGGCTCACGAACCTGATGACCAGCGGGAAGTTATTTAGTGATATTGGCCTTCCTTCGTTTGACCCAGCCGTTGATCGATTTATGATTTGCGGTAGCCCAGCGATGCTCAAAGATTGCTGTGACATGTTAAATGAGCGCGGCTTCAAGGAGTCTCGACGAGGTGTGAAGGGTGAGTACGTGATTGAACGAGCATTTGTAGAGAGCTAAGAGAGGGACTTAAGTGCGTAGGCAGGTTTAGCGTGCAACACCGCTAGAGGTATCATCGATATGGGCATCATTGGCTGGGTGAATCCCTTTGGCGTGAAGTTTTAAGAAGTCTTCCAGTGGTATTGGCCGGCTGTAATAGTAGCCCTGTATGATTGAGCAATTATTTCCTTGAAGAAAATGCAACTGCTCTATCGTTTCAACCCCTTCTGCAACCACTTTTAGGTTGAGGCTCTGAGCCATGCTAATAATGGTTTTGATGATGGCTTCCCCTTGGTGGTCGATATCGATATCTTCCACGAAAGCACGATCAATCTTGAGCGTATCAATGGGCAGTTGTTTGATATAGCTCAGTGACGAGTACCCAGTGCCGAAGTCATCCACTGAAATAGACACGCCAAGGTCTTTTATGCTGTTGAGTTTGGCTATTTTTTCCTCAGGATTGTCCATGACCATGCTTTCGGTTATTTCGAAATTCAGTAGTGAAGGATTAATACCAGACTCGTGAATAATGCGTGATATTCCATCGCAAATATCGCTGTTAATCAGTTGCCGAACGGACAAGTTAACAGAAAGGGTAATGGGTGTTTCATGGTTTTCATGAATGACTTTGATGTCTTCACAGGCCTTGGCAAGTATCCAATACCCGAGTTCAACAATGAGGCCGGTTTCTTCCGCAATAGGGATGAATTCATCGGGGTAGATGGCCTCCCCTTCATTGGGCTCCCATCTTACGAGGGCCTCGATGCCGATGATTTCCTCTGAAAATGAATCAACCTGTGGCTGGTAGTGAAGGGTGAATTCTTCGTTTTGTATGGCTGTACGCATACGTCCTTCAATTTCGAGGGAGCGACGAACCTTGGCTTCCATTTGAGGGGAGTACGCCTCATAACTATTTCGGCCGTTATTTTTGGAGTAATACATGGCAATGTCAGCGCACCTCAGTAGTTCGATGACATTGTTTGCGGTATGAGGGTAGGTCACCATGCCAATGCTGGCGCCTATAAAGACTTTGTGTGTCTGATCATCTCTGGTGAGAAGGAAACATTCGGAGAGGTGTTTTAATAATTTTTCGGCGATACCAGCAAGATTCGATTCATCATGCATGGATTCGAGAATCAGTGTAAATTCATCCCCTCCTAGCCGGCATAAGGTGTCGATCTCTCGAACGCAGCTGTTTAAGCGACTTGAGACTTGCCTGAGAAGTTCATCGCCGGCATTGTGCCCCAGTGTATCGTTGACCTCTTTAAAATGATCCAGATCGATAAACATTAACCCTACCAGCGTGCCGTTGCGCCTTGCTCTGGCTAATGCGCGTTCGAGTACTTCTTCAAAGTAGTTGCGGTTAACAAGCCCTGTCAGTTGGTCGTAACGCGCAGAATGAATCAGCTGTTTTTCTGCTTGTTTTCTTTGGGTAATGTCACGCAGCGCAAAAACAGCTCCGGCAAAGGGGTTGTCGGCTCTGGAAATGGGTGTGGCAATAAATTCCGCTGCGAAAAAGCCGTCGTCTCTGGCGCCAAATATGTTTTCGTCAACTTTATCGGCTTTGCCTTGAGAGCAGCGTGAATAGGGTTTACTTTGAGGCCAGAAAAAAGGCAGATCTCCTTTCTCATCGTAGGCGAGCAAGCTTGATATATTTCTGCCGAGAAGGTCTTCTAGGTCGA
>JAHRVS010000141.1 GCA_019090565.1 Gammaproteobacteria bacterium | reverse complement strand
TTCCGTTACAAAAGGTCTGCTATCAAACAGGGAAATCTGCGCTGTCTCGTTATAAAGTCATCGAGCGCTTGCACAATCCAGAGCGCACCCGAGTGACATTCGAGCCCGAGACAGGACGAACGCATCAGTTACGGGTTCATAGCCGAGAAATCGGCCATTCGATATTGGGCTGTGATTTATATGGAACGGGGTCTACCCAGGCCATGTCTTCGCGGCTACTGCTGCATGCCTCAAGCCTTGATTTTGACCACCCTATTTCTGGGGAGCGAATAGAGGCACGTTGCCCTTGCCCATTCTGAGTTACCCTTGTTTTAAAAATCAGGGTTAAATCAATCACTGCGCTCCTTGTAAACACACGTTATTCGCGCGATTTTTACCTCTCGCTAGGAGATTATTGCCTTTAGAGTTATCTGTAATGAAAAAATGGCTTTTGGAGGCGGTGAGGTAAAGGTAATGTTGTGTGTCGGCCACCTCTGGTTCCAGTGACTCTAAGGAGCCAGCAATGGTGATCTGCTCCATCGTATACTGCCCGTAGAGTCGAATAGCGGCAGTGCTTGCGACGGAATTGGGGATAACGCCGCTATCACCTACGTTGACGTATTGTATACCGGCTCTGGTGCCATCTTTGTCGTAGGCTACCCCGAGATTGAAATCGTGAGAGTTTTCGGTGCTGTCATCAAAATAAATACCGGCATTGATGTTAAGCGCATCCATTTTTTTACTGTAGGCCAGTGAATTGTGTGGCCAGCCATTGGTTCATGGGCTTAAGCCATAGCTTGCGCCGGCTGGCGTCAAGTTTGTTGAGGTGTTATAGAAGGTGTCGATCCGTAAACCCGCCATTTTATAAGCGGTGGAAGTGCGCTCATAGATCACTTCACCAAAATTACTCTTTAACCCAGCAAAGAAAAAACGCTGCGAAAAAATGAAGTGCTAGAGGCTTAAGGGCATCTTTAAAGGTGCCCTTAACTTTTGCTAGATGGAAAAGCGGATTCGCTCTAGTAAATCGTTGCACATGCTGGTGCTACTGCTGGAAATATTTCCGATAAAGTTGGCGTTTTCTTGGGTGGTGATGTCTATTTGGGATATTGCCGAATGGACTTGATCAATGCCATTGGATTGTTTGTCGGCAGTAAGGCCGGGTATGTCTTATTTGCTCTAAGTTCCCAGATCGCCTGTTGCGAACTTAGAGCAAACTCGAACGGTAGCCGAGCTTTAGTTTGCCACTAATTGAATGATTTGGGGGATGCCCTCATCATCCGCGATGACTACCAAACTGATTCCCATGGGGTAAGAGGCCAAGTTTTCGATACCCTTTAATATATCGCCTCGTGAAATGGGGTCGGTGCCAGTGCTTGCAGTGTTTCTTGCCGGTAGCAAAGCTTGCCCACTAAGGAGGTCAGGTGACAGCGCGGCATTGGCGACCCATGAGTTTTCGATGCGTGCTTTTATTTGGCTTTTTTCAGCAAGTTTATGCAGCAATTTGCCTGTATTCGAATCCTTTGCCCGTGCAATCAGTTTTGATTTGTTTTTTTCAAAGCCCCTTTTTGATAAAAGTGAAAATGGGCTTTCTGATTTACTCCAAGCGGTAGTAGAAAGGTCGGTAAAATGCTTGAGGCGTTTTAGCTTATCAGCAAGGTTCATCCCTTTTCCCATTAAGCCGTTTAGGTAGGCGGTTAGAACCTCAAGTTTTTCATCGCGAGCGCCATTCTCATCTTGCTGCAGGAGGCTGGCGACGGCTGTCATGCCTTCCTCGTCCGTTGCGGCGATCACCATGGTGACCAGGTCTAGGCCAATTACGCCATCACTGAAATCCAGCTCTGGCAGCGGTAAGTGCGAAGACAGAGAGATGATGCCGACATGGCCATCAAATACTCGGTCATTGCGGCGTTGAACCATAAACCATTCGTCGCTGCCGGCTTCTTTGTCGAAGTAGATTGGGAGGTCATCATTTAGACGGGCCGTTTGAGGGTTTTGGTCAGGGTTGCCGATGGTCATTAGGATGGGGCTGACGGTTTTAACGTCCTCTCCGCTGAGGGTGTTAACGCGCCAAACACGAGGCCTTAGGGTGTTAAATGTATTCGTGACAATGTCATTCAGGGTGATAGGTAAACCTAGGCTGGCACCCGCGCCCACGGTAATGCTACCCCCTGCTCCGGTGTTTACACCCATGCCAATTCCTGTTCCAGCTGTTACGCCTACACCCGCTGCAAGTCCAGCACCACCAGTAGCACTAAGCCCTGTGGTAACACCAAGGCCGGCAGACGTGCCCAGGCCACCCGCGGTGCTTAAGCCCATGGTGGCACCGATGTGTGATGACAGAAATTCAAAGGAAATTTCCGTTAAATACAGTGCCTGGTTTGCCCAAGTGGTGGCAGCGGCCACGGCGACAAAGTCGGCATTAGAACCTTGTGTGGGAGTCGCGACGGTAATAATTGGAGCGGGTAATTGCTCAAGTACCTCTAGCGCACCTTGAAATTCTTCCTGCTCGTTAACGAATTCGAAAAGAGAATCATAGGGAATATCAATTTGGGAGTGCAGGTCGCGAAGCAATGTGCCCTGCCAATTATCGTGGTGCGGCAATAATTTATTCGATAACGTTTCTAACGGTAGTTTTTCGAATAATTTTATTATTTTATTTTCATTTCCGTCGAGAATATTAAGTGAATAATTGGCGTACGAATGAGAAGGAGTGATAGTAATGAGGGCTGATAATAATAAAAAATTCGTTTTAAAAAAACAACGGCAACATTTTCTGCTATTTGATTTTTTCATTGCTTTGCTCCGAGTGTCACAAAAATAGGTTTTATGGATCAATGCTGGAATATTTCCAACTTTGATTTTTAAACCTTAGCAATTGAATTTTACTATTTTGTGACAGAATATTCGTTTTTGTCATTGTAATAAAAACTTAATATTCAAGGGCGTTTGTTTTTTGAAAATGGGAAGCAATGCGCGGACACGAGTACTTCATGAGGCGTATTTTATAGGGAGTGCCGTTGATCTTCCATCATATTGGGTAAAACACGTTATCAGTGTTTATTTTCAGCAACTAGGCAGGGGTGAGTATTTTTGAGGGGTGTCGGTGTGAGCATTAATGGTAGAGTCAGCATGCAAAATAAAACCAGGCAACCAGGGTGGCGTGCGCGGCTGTTAGGGCGACCCTTACAGTGAAGCCAAACGTGAGTTCTGTTATCTATTAATGCGTCGCTTTTAAAAGATAGAAGTGTTTTAGCTTTTATTTAATGGGGAATTTGAAAGAGTTCTATCCAGGCATGGTGGGCATACGCCGTGACTAAAGTTCGCCATGGAGTGTTGTGAAATATAAGTTTCAAGTTTATTCCAAGCGCCTTGCTCATCTCTGATGTTATGGCAGTATGAGCAGATAGGAATAATCCCTTCAAGGTGCTTTACTTCGGCCAATGCTTGCTCAAGATTTTTTATCAAGCGCTCCTTTTCAGTTTCGATTTGTTTGCGTGCGGTAATATCCGTCGAGATACCACACATGCCCGTGATCTTATTCTGTGCATCACGCAGGGGCTTTTTTACGGTCCAATACACCCGTGTTTCACCAGTAGATCTGACGATGTTTATTTCTTCTTTTTCAATGACCTCTCCAAGGTCCATGACTCTGCGATCGTTTGTACGCAGCTCATTGGACGTCGACAAATCAAAAAAGTGTTCGTCTGTTTTACCAATGACCTTCTCTAGGGGGAGGCCTAAGAGGTTAAGGGCGAGTTGGTTTGCGAAGGTATAGCAGCCGCCTAGGTCTTTGGTGAAAACGTAGCCACCTACTTCATCTAATACACTCTTAAGCGAGCTTAGTTGTAGCTTTAATGTGGCGGCGTTATTTTCTTGAATAACCATAAGTTTTCCAGTTCAGGTTGGGTGTTCAAACTTGACCAAAAAAATATTTAATGAGATTTTTGTTTCGGTGTCAATGATTTAACGAGTCAGAAATAGGTATGACGAGAAATTGTCGCGTTTGGCGTTGTTATCTGAGCCTCGCAGTACAAGGGTTGCATTGGGCTGCCATTCATCTTTGTCTGGCATGATCTAGCCAATCGGTGGCATTTAATTTTTGGAAAATCTCTATGAGGCAGTTACAAATTATCGTACTGAGCAGTTCGCTTGCATTACTTGCTGGATGTATGGACGGTACGCAATCTCCAGGGGCTACTGAGCCCGTATCTATCCGTACCGGCCTGACGGCGACGATACAAGTGAACCTTCATGAGGGTGGCGAAGCGGTTGATGTGGTGGCAGCGGTGTTTGACAATGGTGAGCGAATTAACCTAGTGGGGGGGGATGTTATTGAAGCGGTTACTGCTACCCAAGATACTTTGCTAGCACCAGTGGAGGTGCAAAACGGTGATTATGCCGGTGTACTGCCCTTGGATGAGCCCAATGACGTGATTACGGTGAGTATTCAGCATAGACCTGTTG
>JAHRVS010000140.1 GCA_019090565.1 Gammaproteobacteria bacterium | reverse complement strand
TGGGGTGATTCAAAATAGACGCTGTTCTCGCGATGGTGTGAGCTTTTGAAGAAACGGCCAACCCATCATGCTTTTACTAAAGCAGCGAGCCCAACTAAAAAGCTTATTTTTCTGAGTTGGTTTACAGTGCTTCCGCTTCTTCAATGGGTTGTTTTGCTAAATCACGCAGTGCTTTGTAATGGGGTTTTCCAATTAAGGTACGTGGGAACTCATCCGTAAAGATCACTCTGCGTGGGCGCTTATAACCTGAAATTTTTCCCTTCGTGTAGTTGATGATGTCCTCCTCGCGGAGATCAACGCCTTTTTTTAGTTCGATGACAGCGGTGACCAGTTCGCCGTACTTATCATCCGGCGTTGCAGTGAGTCCAACCATTTCAATACCGTCCATCTTTTTAATAAGGTTTTCCACCTCTTCAGGGTAAACCTTTTCGCCCCCAGTGTTGATGCACTCTGATCCTCTGCCAGCAAAATGAAAGGTTCCATTTTCATCTAGCATGGCAAGGTCCCCGCTCATTACCCAAGTTTCCCCGTTGATTTCTCGAATGAGCTGTTTGGTCTTTTCGGGGTCTTTGTAATACCCATTAGGAAGGATCTTGGTTTTACGGGCAAGCTCACCGATTTCCCCTGCTTTAACAGAAACCCCAGTTTTGGGGTCGATAATTAGAACGCTTTCAGTAGTCGGGAAGGATGCTTTGCCAAAGTTGGTGTCTTTAGCCGTATAAGTGGTAATTGCCATGCCTGTTAATTCAGAGCCGCCGATACAATCAATAAAGGTCGCGTGAGGCAGGTGCCTTTTTAATAAGCCTTCTTTCACTTCTGGAGATGTTGGCATGCCGACGGCGGCAACGGTGGTCCAATAAGGGAGCGAGCGAGGGTTTTTGTCGAGCTCAGCAAGCAAAGGTTTCAGCGTTGCATCGCCAATGGCAGCGATAAAGCTCAGGTTGTTTTTTTCCATAATATCCAGCGCTTCTTTTGGGTCGAAGGAGCTGCCTTCCAGCATATACACTGTACCTCCTACGCGGGGAAGCGCATGGGCAACACCCCAACCGACAGAGTGCATCATTGGGCTAACAACCAGGCCTCTAGCGCTGCCTGACATTCGCAATGCAATGGCTTTGTTATAGCTTAGAGGGGCGTATTTAATCGCAGTTCGAGCCGCAGAATGGGTGCGACTTGATTTCAGTAGCCGTCTGCCCAAGTTAGTGGCAAGGAGTCGGCCAGCTGGGTAGCCCTTTAGTTCGTCCTCGGGGGCATCACCGAGCCCCGTCAACATCTTACTGATGCCGCCAATTAGGCCTTCGCGCATTGTCTCAAGCAGGGCGCGTTCATTATAAGAGATTCCCTTTGGCATACCCGTGGTGCCACCGGTGTATATATTATACCCCACGTCGTGATCGCCCTGTTCGGCCCATGCCAGCGTGGGTTTGGTCATCGCTTGGGATGCCACCAGTTCGGCATAATTATAAATGCGTTGGTCTTGATCCGTAGGGGTATCGCCCACGACGAGTAGGAATTTTACTTTGGGTAGCCGAGGCCAGATACGTGTAAAGGTTTCAAGAAAAGCATCTTCTAGTACGATGCCAACGCTATCAGAGCTGTCGACAACACTGACCAGTTCATCATCCATAAAGCGGTAATTGAGCGGAACAGTGATACTGGCAAGTTTCCATGCACCAAAGGTCGATTCGACAAATTCGGTGCAGTTTGTTAGCGCAATGGTAAAACGATCACCTCTTTCGACGCCGAGTTTGATGAGAGTTCTACCAACTTGGTTTGCCTTTTCATCTAGGTCACGATAGGTCGTGACATGGTTGCCCTGTACCAAAGCGGCGGTACCAGGGATATGTATTGCATTTTTTTCCAGTGCATAAACCGAGGTATATCTTCCTGCCATGATGACTCTCCATTGTTGTCATGACAAACGCCTTTATTTTGTACTCGGGAACCAAAAAACTTCGAGTGAAGCAGATAGTTGTGTCAGCAATACAACTTCTGTTTAATCATTTTACAGCGGGTGATGTGCGTACAATAAAATCACGTCTGCGAAGGTTGTTACTTTTAGTGAGTACTTAAAATACAGCGGAATGACAACGATTGGTACTGCGTTTAGTAGTACGTAATGGCTTGTAGAAGCAACTATGCGGTGGTTTTTTCTCAAACGTAAAACCTATTTTAAAAGCCGTGCATGAGAAGGGGCGTAATGGGTATGCATAACTTTCAACGAACTGGGTGTTCGTTGAAAGTTAGCCAGTTATTAGTTGTTCACTATAATTGAGAGGTGATTTATCTGTTTGATATGCAACTGAATCGAAAGGAAGTGCCTTATGAGAAGAAAAATACCTTTTTTAATAGTGTTTGTGGCGTGTTTAACCAGCTGCGATGGCTCCCCAGACAAAGGTTCCAATGCCTGTATTTATTCTAATGAAAACAATCTTCACTCTTGTTTTCAATTGACAGCAGGAAGCAAGATGGATTTCCTATCGGCTTGTAAAAAGATACTGATATTAAATCGATTGAAGGATAAGAAGATGGCAATGGGGGCCGCAGATGCTTGCCCTGCAGAGCCTAGTTCAACGTGTAAATATGTCTTAGAGAATACGGCTGACTTAAATATGTATAACCTGTCTTCTGAAGAAGCCATTGAGAGACAAAGGAGAGTTTGTGAAATGATGAAGGGTATTTATATTGCGCACTAGAAGATTTTTGGAATTCGCAGTGTGTGGCCAGATATAAGGCGAAATTACGCGAAAAGACGGAGTTTATACACATAGAAAATGAGCAATTTTAGTCTAATTTTCACGTTTTCGAAGCCGAGCTGGTGGCATTTTAGTAGCGTGCTAGAGCTGCAGTTTATCGTCTACCAGGGAGGGGGCTTGTGAAAAGCCGGCGCGTTTGTTTTATCTTATTCAGATAGAGGTAGGTGGTATGCTGGGATATAAAGTGTGAACTTGAGCCAATACAGTGCTAATTTGCCACTTAAATTGGAGGTCTAACCTGTGTATACATAAATTAGGGGTGTTTCTTTCAAGGACATCTCTGAAAATGCACTTTTTTAAATAATAGAGCCACCCTTCATTTGTTGTTGAAACTAGCTGGGTTAGGCCTGGTGCAGGGGGAATTAAGCAAAAAAACCAGTCTACTTATATTCAGTAGGTGGGAATTTTTAGCTTAATTTTAACGTTGCAGGGGATGAGTCAGTAGATTTTCAATAACCAAGTGAATTTAAAATATCAACCTACTAGGCGGCGCTACGCTTAACCGGTTGTTAAGGGTGAGTACGTTTAGTTAACCCTATGCAAGGTAATAATTTTTCTGGAGATAGCTTGATGAATAAAAATAAACTACTAGCTGTGTTGGTATTTACTGCGTTCAGCTCAAACGCATCGGCTTTTTACGGAGGTGGTCAGGCCGGCGCTATTAAGTCATGTGAGCTTCCGAAGCTTAGCACGTTTACACCCGCGCACTTGGCCGTGGTCGAGCCTAAAACAGCATTCTCTTTTACGGCCTCAAAAAAAATAGATCCTAGAAGTATTGAGGTCAGCGCTAAGAGACTGGCGGTTGACGTAACGGTTACTGAAACAGAAAATGGTTATATGTTTTCTGGAAAACTACCCGAGTCATTGAGCAACACCTATGCTCGAATCGACATCAAAGCCACTACAACAAGTGGTTGCATGGGCAATGAAGGGTGGCTTCTTAATATCAGAGAGCAGGACCAGGTGAGTAGCACAAATGTAGAGATGGGTGGGCACGCTTTAACGAAGGACTGATCGACTTCTTATATGTTGAATGTTTCTCCTTTTAAAAAAGGCTGCCCATCGTTGATGAGCAGCCTAGGCCAGTTAATCACTAGGCGACTTTTTGTCCTTTACTTTGAAGGGCTCGTTGTTCTGCTTGATACTTATGCCCGGCTTCAACAAGCTCTGGTATTCCGCTATAGATGTTTTCAATAGCGGCAAGGTCTCGCTCGGCAGGAGTTGCGTATTTTTCATCCCACTCTAAGTAACGCGGCACCATGATATTGTTCCACACTGAAGGAAACAGAACAAACAAAAAGCTGACTAAGTAACCATAAGGGGTTGTCATTGCTTTATCGGTGTTACCATAAAAATTAAGCTCTGGCTCTTCAACTTGGGCATCATGATGATGATGCGAGTGGCGTGAAATAGCCCATACCGTCCAGTAAGTCATAC
>JAHRVS010000139.1 GCA_019090565.1 Gammaproteobacteria bacterium | reverse complement strand
TGTTGGTAACCTAGGAGGCAGTGGCAGCTATAATTTTATTTACCTGCTCACCCAAAATTTCAGCTTTCATTTCTTCCATAGCATCCTTCATGTGATCACAAATAAGTTCAATGTCAGGCGCTTTGGTTTTATCTGAAGCCAAGCCAAAATCCAGGCTGTCAACATAGCTGCTAACCGTTATATTGAGTCCAACACCATCCAGAATCAGAGATAGAGGATAAAGACCCAGTAATCTGGAACCCTTATAGTAGCGAGTCTCTTTAAAAGAGGGCACATTAGAGATCATTACATTGGTCATGCGTCGCGCATTGACTTCTCTAACGCCACGAATTTTTTTACTCAAAACAGCTAGCGCACCTGCTCCCATTAGGCTGTAAATAACGCTTTGCGGCAGTGACTTCATTTCTGCTTTAGCTTTTCTGGTGGACTGTCGAATGGTGTGAATCTGCTCTAAGGGGTTTTTTGTATCACTTGCCAGTGGGTAGCAGCTCATAGAAATCTTATTGCTTTCGTCCATATCGCCATCGGTATGAAGAGAGACCGGCATGGTGGCGTAAAGACTTTTATTTAAAACTTCACCTTTGCTTTCAAGGTAGCGGCGCAATCCTGTTCCGATAAGAGCGCTTACAACATCATTCACTGTGCCGCCAGTAGCTTCAGACACGGCTTTTACATCAGGTAATGACAGGCTGACTGTTGCAAAGCTTCGGGTAGGCGCCACAATTTCATTAAAACGTGTCACTGGCACTTTACCTTCAGGAGGCACGAGCATCGATGCTCCTGATTTAATATCACCAACCACTTGCTTTAGTCCTTTCCAGTAAGCTTGTAGTGAATTTACGCGGCTGTTCTTATAGGCTTTTCTGGCTTTGGTTTTCTGCTGCTTCTTTTTACTTGCCATATCCGGATTTGAATGGTCGCTCTGGTCAACCCGAAACAGCTCTTCTAGCATGTTCATTGCCGAGATTCCATCAATGCCGCAGTGATGAATCTTTGCCACAATTGCATATTGGTTGCTATTTTCTAAGCCATCAATAATACGTAATTCCCATAATGGACGGCTGTAATCCAGTGACTCAGCTTGATAATCTGCTGTGTAATCCCTGATGTCTTTGATAGTACCCGTTCCAGGTGCCTGTATGTATTGCACATGGTGACTCATGTCCATATTGGTATCACGTTCCCAATAGTAAAGACCCAAAGAACCTAGGGAGCGGCTCACCTTGTCACGATGATGAGGATAGGGCCATGGGTTATCACGAACCTCCTGTACTAACTTATCCATGTAATCTTTCGAGCACCCTGCGGGTTTCTCAAACATTGCATAGGCTAAAACATGCATTTTATGTTCATCATTATCCATAAGTAAAAACATGGTATCCAATACACTTAATTTCTTCATTCCCAACAATCCTATATTAGAAGTACGACAAGTAGCGTAAAAAATCGAGTAGTTGCTCGAATTTCATCAGCTATATTGATTTTGCGCTGCCTATAAGCAAGCTTTACGCGGGGGATTATTTATTAGGGTTGTTTTAATGCAACGCAGATTTTCGCTAAATAACAATCATAGGCACGATTTATAACAAAAAAACCGAGCTTTGGCATAAGGAGATTTTTAAAATTGTGGTGCAGGACGCAATATAAAAATATTCATGAAGATTATCGCCCCTCGCGCTCAACGCTAATATCGTTATGATTATTCTTCAACGTTTAAGCCTAGAACTACTTGTTGCTGGTGATACCAAAACACATATCGGCAATGGCCGTTATAAAAATCATGATGTGCGCGTGATTTCACCTGCGGGAGAATGCTAATTGAAACTAGTAACTGCAAAGACAACGATAGGAATGATAAGTGGTTTGTAAAAACAATGCAGCTTAGACCAGTGTATAAATACGTGAAGCAGATCACAAATAATAACTAAAATAGCCAGGGAATTATTACATTAATCCGAAGGGCCTCAGCTCGCCTTGCTAATGAGTGCCCGCCCATCCATAAACACGTGTTTTTGAGTAAAATGCCTTAATTTATTTTGCTGTGGAAAGTGGCATATGGGGTGTTGAAAGAAGTATTTTTCGATTTTGATTGTCGGCTTCACTGGTAGTGATATAAGTTTCATGTATGGGGCACATAAGGATGCCTCTCCCGCTGAGTATAATGGAATAACGAGGTTTATTTTTGGCATAAGGACTATGCTCATAATTTGATTCGCAGATGGGGTGTAATTTCAGCGAAAGTGCAGGACTCGAATGTTTTTATAGGGCGCCAACTATCTTGTCCGGTTCAGCGTTAATTGCCTTGGCCGGTTGACGAGATTCATATTTTCTCGTTTTTAGTGACACCTTTCGTCGGTAACTTTCTCTTATGCATTGAATGATTTTCGCGTGATGCAGCGGTTGATGGGTGGCAGTATCGTCAAACAGCTGATTCCAATCTTCGAATGATTTATTTGAAGTGATGATTAGGCGGTATAGCTCGCGCTGATATGCGATCAATTCAAACACCACTCTAGTTTCTCGGCCTGTCTTTCGGGTATGCCCAGTGTCGTCCAGGATGAGCACGGCATATTTATCTAACTTAATAAGTGCGTCTTTGAGTCTTAATTCTTGTTTTGCTTTTTATAACTGTTGAACCGGAGTGCCTGCAGGGCTGAATTTTACACGAATGTCGGCCTCAGCCAGGCCATACCCAATAGAGCACTGGCGAGATGAGTTTTGCCAACACCTCTGGTGCCAAGCAAGAGCAGGTTGCCGCCTGTCTTTACTTGGTCCGGCGAATCGCTACATAGTGTTAGTGCGCCCACGATTTGAGAGGTGGGCGTAATTTTACCCAAAAGGTTCTCATTAGGTATTAAATACAAAAAAGTTTATTAATTTATGCGAGTGGCAATCGTTAGCGTTAACAGCTATTGATTTAAAGGTCAAGAGCTGAGGCCTTTAAATTAGGCTGGCTCAACTTCCAAGTCCGCTATTTATCAATAAATTGATTGAGCTCTTTCTTTTCATTTATGGGTTTTAATGACCACTTCTTGCTCATTACTCCTAGTTTTCGTTGTTGTTTTACCATTCACGTTTCTTCTCCAAATCCAATATGGGCTACGCCAAAAATCCTTATGTTTCCGGTAGTGGCAAATTAGGTTTTCCTCACTGCTTATTTCGTTTAGAACGCGTCCCATTCGCAATGCGCTTCTTGGGGGTGTCCACAAAAATATTGACAGAAAACAGGATAAAAAAGTAGTACTATCAGGGGTTCCAAGGAAGTTATAGAGACTGTAAGCCTTATGAATAGCGCGAAATATTTCCACCGGAATGTTATTTTTTCTAGTAAAGATAAGCAGGTGTCGTTGGTAGATATAAACCAACCTGATAGAGTCACGCCTTTAGATGAGTGGCTAGGTATTGTTGTCGCGCTCGCTGATGGCCAGCATACAATCCAGCAAATGATTGACTTTATGAGCAAGCAATATCGCGAAGCTCCGGTGAATCTGGAGAAAACATTGCACTCAGTTATTGAGCGATTAGAAGAGGGTAAGCTTGTCCAGCTGAGTGAAAGCGCTGTATCTTTGCCCTATTATTTAACCTTGCCGATAGAAGAGCTTGATATTGAAAAGGCCAAAAAACTGATCATGGAAGATGGTTACAATAGCTCCTCAGGCAGGCTAAGTTAAAAGGCTGCCCAAGTTCGATCCCAGTGGTCGCGGGGGCTGCCGTTATTCCACACTCCACGCCGGCTCCTTATCAAGGCGCTGGCAATACAGAAGGAACAAAATATCAATATCACCGACTATGAATCTCTTTTAAAAGCTGCCCTGCAGCAAGTTGAGCCGCAACGCCTATTATTCGTTTTTTTAAAAGCCTCTTTATCTAAAGATTATAATGAGCAGGAAAAAAGTGATTTTCATGCTGGCCAAGGTGGTACTTTACAAGCTGTAATGTGTGTAGATAAGGCCGCGGAAGAGCTGGGGAGCTTTTCTGACTTGGTAAAGGAGTCAGAGAAGACGGGGCAAGATTGGCACATTGTATTAGTAGCGGGCCTTTCCGGTATCAATAATGTTGCGCCGGGTTCCGCAGAGGTGGACCGTTCGTTGAAAATGATGATGAAAACCGTACAAAATGGCGGCGACCTGTCAAGGTTTATGGCTTTTAATAGGGGCGGTGAGCCTGTGCAATTCAGTTGAATTCGAAGTTGCTAATCAGGCCTTATCTTTCTTAGTTACTGAGAGTTATGATGGTGTATTTAAAACATGAGTAATGACTACTGCGGGCAGGTGGCGAGGCTAGCCAAGGAGTTAGAGTGGGTTGCTGTTTGCAGTTGGCAAAGTGGTGATGCTTCAGGGCGCACGTAAAAGGCGAGTGCAGAAGAATAGAGAAAATAAAAATAAAGGGGGCATTACGGTTCGCTCGGTATTGCAAGACAGGTTTACTAGCGATAGGCGAAGGTTGCGTCTATCTATCCGGCTTTTGCATGAGGCTGTCTACACCTCTGGCCCTGGTGGAATTCGCACATATCCATGCCATCAAGTCTTCGGCTTCTACCTCTAGAGAGCGCTAGATCCCTTCAGGCTTTTTGACATGCAGGTTTTGCCTAATTTGTCACCAGAAGCGCACCCAGAAAACCTTCAGTGCCAGTGCTGGCCTTTCAAGCTAAACATTGATACATACAAGCCCTAAAGTCATTAACATGACATGTGCTCGCAAAGAATCGGTGGCTGTAGAGGGTGCGCCGTTTTACCGCTCTGTATATCCCGTTGTGTTCGTCGAGCTTATTTATGCGGGGAAGACTATAAGAAGTTCAATTGCCACCATAGTGCAGTGCTGTATTAATGATTTGCGGCCGCAGGCGCGGTATTTGACGCATTAAACTAAAAATGCCCGCATAAATTTATGCGGGCATTTGGTAGGGCAATAATATAATTTGTGGTTATCTTATATGACAGCCGATGTCTTTCTGCGGCGAATAGCAACCAACCCCGTAAGCCCTAACCCAAATAAAGAAATTGATGCTGGCTCAGATACTTGTTGTGCGCCGTTGCCACCACCTTGTGTACCACCACCTGGGTCTACGTTGCTTAAGCCGGAAATGTAGACAGTAGAATCGAAGGTGTCATCCCCTGAGTCAGCAATGATAAATGTTAATGTATTATTTGAAGACCCCGCATTTACAAGGCCGCTGAAAAGCATAACTGGATCGCCGGTGCCTAAAGTTGGATCAAGAAGCCCATCGAGTTCGGTTCCACCAAAAAACGTCATATCAGGGTGATCTGCATTTACAGTTTCACCATTGAATGTCGCTATATGGGCGCCATTGAGGTAGATGCCAAAAGTATCGATAAACGAGGTTCCAACCCACTCGTCATATTCTTCGGATCCAAATACAACATTAAAAAAAATATTTGATGTGGATGCATCTACATCAAAGTTTAAGTCAAATTGAGTAACATCACTATGATCAAAAGACCCGTCTGATACTGGATCCAGTAGCCCTTCTTGCGCTATTGAGGCGCTAACTCCGTATCCAGTAGTATTCTGTGTGTTATTGTTAGGTCCATCATTATAATCATTAACATTGCCCGAGCTAAGCACAATGCCAGAATCTATTCCATACGTTCCACTTGCATTGGTATAGGTGCCACTTGATGTGGCTGTTCCCGATGATTGACTGCTCAGAGTTGCAGAATTAATAGTAATCCCGCTCCCTAAAATTGATGAAGCTAAGTTATTTGCATCTATATCTGCAGTGATAGCAATCGCATTTACATTACCCGCCATGCAAATAGCGAGAATTCCGCTCATCACTTTTATTTGTGTCTGGAAATATTTTTTCATGATTTCTTATACCCTTACTGCTTTGTTAAATGAAATGCCTATGCATGCGCATGCAAAATGCATACCTGTATTTATTTCCTATACATTACAATATGATATGGTTTTTCTCCCTTGGGTCGAACGGAAGCATGAGGGTATATGTAAAAAAAACTGACACCTTGTAGAGAGAAAGGGTTGTTAAAAAATAATATTTATTTGGTTTCTTCCTAGCTGTTATATTTAATATAAATAAACGGTTGGCTATATATGGGTTGATTTTAGTGGTCAAAACAGAGGTGTAAAATCCTAAGAAACACGTCGCATGGTTAGCCGCGACTTATTGCTATTGTTGAGCAATCCTGGTCTTGGTGACTCAATATGGTAATTGAATAAAACGGGAGATAGGGGGAGCGGGTGTGCTCTAAGTGTCTGTTTCTTCACGGAAAGAATGATTTTCTTGCCGTGAAGAGCGATATAGAATGGTAGCAATTTGTGTTATAGGATTTATTTCCCCCTTGTTATGTGGCTTGGCATATTGTTGTGCTCTTATTTTGCTTGGAGGTTAAATTAACTATGCCACTACAGTATAAAAAGTAAAGGGGTCGGGTGAAGCGTTAACATATTAAAACCCCCAGTCCTCTGTGGGTGGAGTGCCTGGGTGCCTGTTGCAATTGAATGAATGGATGTCGTGGCCGAAAACGTACATCTTATTCCGGAGGTTATTACCATGTTTTTCTATGGGCGGTAGAGTTGCTCGGTAGTGCAGGGATGCATTAATTCACAATGTTCCCTTTGGGCGCTCTTTTAAATGTTTGTCGTGGTTCTTGCGTTTCTCTTGCCGAGGTGGCTTGTTACGAAAATATTATTGGAAAAGCATCTGTCTTTTTACGGGTGTGTTCTGGTGTGTTGTTTTGCGGTGGGCGATATCATTGTGGTAATGATCAATCGCGCAGGCTCTTATGTTCTTTTAGCGCTGCTTTAATCGAGCCGCTTCTTGTAGTTCGTTGATTAGTTGCTGCGGGTCTTCGGTATAGCGCTGCAATAGCGCTGGCGGTGTTGCGCTGTTCTCATCGTAGGTGGTGCTCCAGCGGCCTATCTCAAGTAACACGGGCACTAAATCGAGCGCCTTTTCAGTCAGTGCATAGAATACCTGCCGCTTGTCTTCAGGCTTTCTCTGGCGAATGACTAAGCCATCGACCTCCATTTTGCGAAGGCGTGAGGCGAGGATGTTGGTTGCAATCCCTTCTTTGGAGTTGATTAAGTCGCGGTACTGTCTTTTGCCGCTTAGCGCCAGGTCCCGTAGGATCAGTAGCGTCCAGCGGTCACCAAACACTTCTAGAGCGTAGTCTATCGGGCATCTGTTTTCGGATGATTTCTCAGTCATAAATTTAATCACTTGCTTTATAAAAGTAATTGGATATTGTAGGTTGCATATTGCAAGGAATAAAGCAGTAAATTCCGTTTTTTAACTTACCAATTTAGGAGGGGCATTATGCCGTTGTCGAGCACTGCAACCCAAGACGTATCAATACTTAAAATTTACACCGGCCCATGTATCTTGATGGGAGCGTTCATCGTGTGGCTAACTTGGGTGAGCGCAGGGGTTCACCCTCCTGCTGATGCAAAATCCCTCCTTTCACCCATGGGGGGGTTGTTTTCATTAATCGTCGTCGTGTGGGTATTGATGGTGGTGGTGCGCAATGGCTCAATTATTTTTGGACACATCTCGTTGGATTACTTCGCCGATTACCACGCTAAAAATCTGACCAATGACCTTATAGAGAGGCCGGCAAGGGTGTTTAACAACCTCATGCAAGTGCCTCAATATTTTTACATTATCTGTATTTTAATGATTCTCTTCGAAAACGTGGATGCGCTCCAGCTCACACTTGCATGGGCCTTTGTTGTGCTGAGGACAGTGCACTGTATCATTTATCTAGCGCTAAATTGGGTTCCCTATCGGTTCGCATCTTGGGCTTTGAGCTGTATCACTTTGTGCATTCTTTGGTATCGTTTTTTTGATCAAATGGTGCTTGTGTTCTAGAGAAGTCACGTAGACCAGTGCAATATGAGAAGGACAAAGGGGGCAAGTGTTCAATCGCATTATTTAAAATAGGTGGTCCACAATAAAGTAGAACACCCTCGGTGTTTATTATCCTGCGATGAGTCGAGTTCGTGGCTGTAATAGAATATTTTATACAGGAGGGCCGAAAGTTGATGGGTGTTCGTGCTCAAAGCAATGAGGGGTGAGATTATAAGATAATCCTCCCTCGCTGGGACTGCCGGAACGAGTTAGCCTGAGCGAATCTAATGTGTTGCTGGGGCTTCACCGGAAACCTCTTTGTGGTGGCGGCTAAGGTAGCGCACCGCCTAATTCTGTGCGCGGGGTTTAGTCTGAATAGGGCAGCTCTACGGCTTCTGTTAGAAATTGCATAAAGGGGCTGGCAGCGGTGAAGGTTTTTTTTACTTTTTCTATCAGCTTCGGTGAGCATAGGTCAGTAGGGCTGAGGGTCTCCGTGACAAACAGGGTTTTCTTTTTTAAGTGTTCAAGATGAGGGTGTTCTGGGTCAAAGCCTCGAGGTGCTCGTTTCAGTGAGTCACCATAAATTTCACCAAACCGGTCTTTGAATTTTTTTTGTTTGACTATTTTTTTCCACTGATCGGGGTTTTCTGAAATAGCTGTTCTTACTTTGAATAGCGCAGCACTGTCTGGTCTGTATATGCCACCACCTATAAATATTTCACCGGGTTCTATATGGAAATAAAACCCCGGTGCATGCACGTTTTTACCTGCTTCATGACGAAACTGACAACCAACATTGGTTTTATAGGGAGGCTTTCCTT
>JAHRVS010000138.1 GCA_019090565.1 Gammaproteobacteria bacterium | reverse complement strand
TAGCCATAAATTTGCTGCAATTATGCAGCGATTATGCTGTTCTCCGGCATGAATTAGCGCTAACCTCTGTACACGAGCTCTGATATCAAAGTAGGAGCGAAATTGATGGAACGGACGCTGTCAAAACACTATGAATACGACCCCCTCAAACATTGAACCAGCGAATGGCCCTGATGCGCTGGATCGCGATCACAAGATACTACTTGCAATCATCAAGCGGTACCAACTATCTATTGCGAATAACACAACACACTCTTTTGCTGCCCAGTTATTTGAAGACCTCCGTGAGTACGCTAGCCAGCACTTTGCTCGGGTAGAAAAAGTTCTTACTCAAACCGATTACCCCGACATAGCGCAACACATAGACGCTCACCACCTTTTTTCATCTGAATTAAATCGCTTCCAACAACTTTATACCGATTTGCCAGGGCTATTCCCTCACAAAGCCATGCTCGCCTTCTTGAACAAGTGGCTGACCTCCCGCACGAGTATCGCCAATCAGAGCTACAGGCAACATTTAGAAGAACACCGAGACCAAGTTGACGCCCTGCTTGGCACAAGTAGCACGCCTTCTGAAGAAAGCTCGGGCGTGCAGCCCCCCACCCCCTCAAATTGCGCCCCAAAATTACGCGTTCTTGACGACGAACACAGCATAGGACAGCTCATTTGTAATGTAGCAAACACCCTTGGGCTTGATACCAAAACATACCAGAGCGCAAAGGACTTCTATAGTGGTTACGAAGATGACATCAGTGCCATTATTTTAGATTTACATATGCCGGATATCGATGGCGTAGAAGTCATTCGCGACTTGGCACAAAGGCAGTGCCAAGCTCAAATAATTCTTATTAGCGGCTTTGATGGCACCGTCCTTCATTCTGCAGAAGAACTCGCCGTATCCCAGGGCTTAAACTTGGCAGGCTCACTGACGAAACCTTTCCGCATCATTGAGCTGCATGAATTATTGGTTTCTCTGGCGGGCAAGCGCGCACTGGAAGAAACTATCGCAACCCCCGCACAAAAAAAACCAGAGTTCACTCGGGAAGACATTGAAAAAGCACTTTTGGAGGGACAGTTTAAGGCCTATTACCAACCGCAACTGGCCTTGCGGGACCAAGCCCTTGTGGGCGTCGAGGTGCTATGTCGTTGGCAACACCCTGAACTCGGGATCATACCCCCTTCTGAGTTTATACATATCGCCGAGCGCTATGATTTAATTGATACGCTCACCTGGGGCATTCTCACTCAAGCGGTCACCCAAGCCAGAGAGTGGCAGAATCTTGGGCTGGATATTCAGCTTTCCATCAATATATCTGCCAGCATGTTTAACCACCTTGACCTGCCCGAAAAAATCCTTCAACTCACGCAACAGCACCAGCTCCAACCTCAAAAACTCGTGATAGAGGTCACTGAGTCGGTCGTCATGGACCAACAGGTAAAGGCGTTAGATAGCCTCACCCGACTTCGACTTAAGGGTTTCCAAGTTTCTATTGATGACTTTGGGACCGGTTATTCCTCAATGCTGCAACTGCACCGCATCCCCTTCTCAGAAATCAAGGTAGACCAGTCTTTTGTTCTCAAAATGCAAACCGACCCAGAGGCCCAAGCCATCGCCGAAACGGTGATCATGCTGGGGCACAAACTGGGCCTGACTGTTGTCGCAGAAGGAATCGAAGATGCAGCAACGCTCGCTCAGCTTAAGCTACTCAACTGCCAAGTAGGCCAGGGCTTTCTTTTTGCGAAACCAATGAGCCCCTCAGATTTTATTTCTTGGGTTCAACAGGATAGCAAGGACAATTTACCTGACTTTCATTTGCTAAGCGCATAGCCTGTTATGACGGTTTGGTGAGTCGCGCTCGCTACGAATACGTCGCAACCGGATCCTCATGGATAATCACATCTGCCTCTGGGATCTCTGCGCAAATGGCATCTTCAACTGCGTCCGCAATCTGATGTGCATCTTTAAGGCTTAGATTTTCATCAAGGTCAATGTGTAATTGTACAAAGCAAGTGACTCCCGAGCGCCGAGTTCTTAAGTCATGAATCCCTCTCACGCCGAGCACCGATTTAGCAACTGTTATGATTTGCTCTCTCACCTTATCAGGCAACTCTCGATCAAGTAATATCTGCACGGCTTCGCGAGCTATTCCCCATGCGCTATAAACGATATATACCGCTATGATGATGGCAAAAACCGAATCAAAAAAAGCATACCCATAAACACTTAGAAACAGAGCAAGCAAAATCGCCGCATTGGTAAACAAATCAGCCCGATAGTGCAGCGCATCCGCTTTAACGGCCAAGGAGCCTGTACGCCGGACAACGTATCGCTGAAATAAAAGCAAGGCTGACGTCAGAAGCAGAGATGTCAGCATCACGCCAGTTCCAAGCCAGACTTCTCCCAGTTCTTGCGGGTTTTGCAGGCGATTAGCGGCACTGAGCAATAAAAAAACAGCCGACACCAAGATAAAAACCGACTGCCCTAGCCCCGCGAGAGACTCCACTTTACCATGGCCAAAGCGGTGCTCTTTATCGGCAGGTACCAAGGAATGCGCAACTGCGAAGAGGTTGATTAACGAGGCCACTGCGTCCATAGACGAGTCAACCAATGAGGCAAGAATGCTCACCGAGTCCGTTAAGAACCAAGCCAACGCTTTAATAACGATTAATATACTCGCAACCAATACCGACGCATACGTTGCTCTGCGTAATATTTTTTCATCAGACAGCTTTTTTTGATCCACAAAAGAGGCGTTAACTTCTTGGCGCATTATCGAGTTACTCAATTAAATCATCTTGAAGACGGGCGAGCATTATAGGACACTACAGCGGTATCTTATATTAAGGGGGCTCTAAAAATACACTTTTCACGCGACAGCTACGTCACAGGTTAAGGCTCCTGCAAAACCAGCTACAGCACACCGTGCACATAAGCTCCGTACTCGAACCCTCGTGTATGCATTATATACACTGTGGTTTTCCGTGCGGGGCTTTCTTGCTCTCACGTGAAAACCACTATTTTTAGAGATGCCCACTACATTAAAAAGAATTAAACCTGTCGACCCGCTCCCCTTGATAAGAGAAAACACCTCTCAGGTCTAAACACAACTGCTGGCCATATAAATAGGCTCCCAATGTTTGATTATATTATTGTTGGCGGCGGCTCCGCCGGCTGCGTGCTAGCCAACCGCTTATCGGCAAACCCCAGCAATTCAGTATGCTTACTTGAAGCCGGCGTTAGCGGTAAAAAAAAACGTCACAAAGCTTTAATAAGGACACCTTTAGGCCTTGGGCTACTTATGTGGCACCCTACCTTGAACTGGGGGTTTCACTCAGAGCCCGAGCCACAGCTTAACAATCGCACGCTTTACAGCCCCAGAGGCAAAGCATTGGGGGGCAGCAGTGCCATCAATGCAATGGTCTATATTCGCGGACAAAAGGAAGACTATGACCTTTGGGCTGCAGAGGGGAATCGCGGCTGGGCCTGGGACGATTTATTACCGCTGTTTAAATCGCAAGAAAATCAGCTGCGCGACCTCAACAAACCGCAAGACAAAGCCTTTCATGGCACAGGTGGGCCGCTGTGTGTTGACGATTTGAAGCAGGTCGACGCGCTCAACCACACTTTTATTAAAGCAGGGCAAGAGCTCGGCTATCCTCACAATGCTGACTTTAACGGCAAAAGCCAAGAGGGTTTTTCCGTCTACCAAGTCACTCAGCTTAATGGCGAGCGATGGAGCTCGGCGCGGGCATTCCTTGAACCGGTGAGGCATCGAAAAAACCTCACTGTTCTCACTGAAGCCCATGCAACGAAGCTGTTAGTTGAAAACCAGAAAGCCGTGGGCCTTGAATACCTAAAAGACAATGCCCGAATAACCATTCACGCAAAAAAAGAGGTGGTTCTGTGTGGTGGCACCTTTGCCTCACCTCAGTTACTCATGCTCTCTGGCATCGGCCCTAAAGCGGAGCTTAACAAACACTGCATCCCCGTTGTTCACGAACTTGAGGGCGTGGGTAAAAACCTGCAAGACCATCTCGATATTATTCTTAGGCAAAAAAACTCTCAGCATACGGGCTATGG
>JAHRVS010000137.1 GCA_019090565.1 Gammaproteobacteria bacterium | reverse complement strand
CGTATTGTGAGCTGGTTAATCTTGGTTTTAACCTTCAGTGGCTGGATGTAGGGGGGGGCTTAGGCGTTGACTACGAAGGCAGTCGTTCTCGCCGGTTCTGTTCGATGAATTATAGTATCAACGAATACGCACGAAATATTGTGCACACACTTAAATCGGTCTGCCATCAGGCAGGGGTGGCTTTCCCGCATATTATGACAGAAGCAGGTCGAGCCATGACGGCCCATCATGCGACAATTTTATCTGAAGTCTTTGACTCTGAATCGGTCCCTGTGGCCAATCCGCAAGAACCTGCACCAGGCAGTCCAGAGTGCTTACGGCGGATGTGGCGAAGTCACCAGGATATCCAAAGTAGTAACGCATTGAACTTGGTTGAGCTGTACCATGAATTATGCGAAGGCCTGGCCGAGCTACGAAGCGCCTCTGTGCACGGCCTTATTCGCTTAGAGCAAAGAGCACAAGGAGAAACGATCTATCACAGCACGTTGTTGGCGCTGTCGGCAAAGTTAAAGCCAAGTAACCGCTCCAGTAAAGAAATTATTGATGAGATTAGTAACGCGACGGTTGATAAGTTGTTTATCAACCTTTCTATTTTTCGCTCATTGCCTGACGTGTGGGGTATTGATCAGGTTTTTCCTATTGTCCCCATTGAACACCTTGATAAAGCCTTAACTCGGCAGGTTGTGGTGCAGGATGTAACGTGTGACTCGGATGGCAGGATTGACCAATACGTCGATGGCGATGATATCGAAGCCAGTTTGCCTGTGGCGGAGGAGAATTTAAAGCCGGGATCACTTTATGGGTTTTTCCTTGCCGGCGCTTACCAAGAAATACTGGGTGATAATCACAACCTGTTTGGTGAAATAGACACGGTTGACGTGGAGCTGGGGCCTGATGGCTCGGTGAGCTTTTCCTACCCAGAGAAGGGCGACAGTATTGCTTGCGTGCTTGAAAGTGTCCATTTCTCAGAGGGCTCTTTAAACACCGTTTATCAAGACCATATTTCTGGCTTACACGTAGAACCTGATAAGAAGCAGGCGCTTCGGGATGCGTTTAGCTCAGCTGTTTGCAGTAGTCCCTACTTGTCTAAAAACTAAAGCCTGAAGCAGGCCTTGGTTTTGAAATTATTTTATGATAATTGTCGAGCGCCTCGAAAAATGCGCTTTTCACGCGATAGCTATCGTACTGGCTTGTATTCCCGCGAAAGCAAGTCGCTCGGGGGGCACGAAAACTCCTGGATGTGTCTTTCTACACGTTATGTGGCGGCTTAGTGCAAATGTGTTTTTGGCCTCTAATCTAATCATAAATTGATAAATTAATTCCATTGACCCTTCCCTTTGCATCCATTGCGATGCTTGCGTGAGGTTTGTAGCTTTGTTTGAAAGAAACACTATCGTTTAGCAGCCCTTACCCTTACAAGAAAAGCAAACAGAAATTCCCGATGTTGTACAGGCACTGGTTATTACGTCTAGACTGAGTAAATAGGCAACGCTACGGGCAGGTTGGCTTTGGTGAATTTAAACCGGTTCAGCCTGAATTTAAATAGACAGGGCTTAAATTAACTGGGAAGGAGGGTTTGGTCGAGGTGGCAATGGAATCTAAAGACAGCAGCGACGCATCGGGTCAGAGTCAGGCGCGCGCCATAGAGCTGTTTAACCATGGGCTTGAGCAGTCGTGTGTGGTTCTATCAGAGATGACGCAAAAAAAGACTAATATCACCGTTGTCGCGTTGGATAGGCTCCCAAGGGCTGAGGCATTTAACACCCTGTGTGGATCAAACCAAGTCGCCGTTGCCCAGGCATTTCAGGGCGATTCCCCGGGGATGGTGCTGTTGCATGGCGAAGCTTATCATTATTTACAGGCGATGACTGGGGTTGTTACCAAAACGGATTTCGCGGTAGCACTGGATAACGATATCATTTGCGAGCTGGGTAATATTATTCTAAATGGGATTCTTCGTACGGTATCAATATTTTCCCAAAATCGTATGAACTGTTCTCCACCGAACCGGCTTTCTGTCGAGCTTGTCCGAAGGTTTTTTTCTGGATCAGGCACCTATAAAAGCGATGTGTTTTCATTTGATATGGACTTTTCGTGGATAGAAGAGGGCATTAATTTTTCTACTCCGCTAAAAATACAGCTTCATTTTGCTACTAGCTCAGGCCTTAACGATTGGGAGAAGCAAGTTTATGGTCCCAAAGGCACTGATGGAGGGTAGTGCGATAAAAAATCTCTCGCCGTTCAAGCTTATCGCTGATGATCTAAATAGCGGTCTTATAATTCTTGATGATCGAGCACGCATTGTTTACTTTAATTCATGGGTAGGCAAAGCGGGCAATATTTCAGATGAGGGTGTTTTGGGCGAACACTTCTTGAACACATTTGGTTGTGTTGAAGAAACCCGTGTTTGGGAGTGTGTCACCGATTCATTGATCTTCGGTCTATCTGGCTACATCTCATCAAAGTTTGTCGACTCTCCATTTGATTTTTTTGAAAATGGTTTCAATGGACTGGAGTATTATCGGATAAATCAGTCTATCTCCATCAAGCCTTTGCAACTATCTGACGGCGTATTTGGCTGTGAAATACAAATCCAAGATGTGAGTAATTTTAAACGCCGCGAAGATGACCTTAAAAAGGCATCGGTGAAGCTTAATACGACGGCGCAAGAGCTGTCTCATGAGCGAGACAATATGTCGGCGATCCTGGAAAGCTCAAAAAGTGCCATTATGGCATTTCGAAATAACGGAAGCATTAGCCTGGCTAATAAGGCGGTGAAAAATGTATTTGGCTATGAGCAAGATGAAGTTAAACGGCTATTATTCTCTGATCTTTTTTCTAAAGATGGGGTTGCAGGCACCTCAAAAAATACGGCGATGTTTTTTGAGGGTTTCATACAAGGTGCAGACGCCTGTCCCGTATTAACGGCATATAAAAAAGACGGCTCAGCATTTAAGGTGGAGCTACAGATTGGAAGTGTCAGCGATAAAATTAACAGTGAAAGAATGGTGATTGCGCGAGATGTGACTGAGCGTCTTCGCCTGGAACGAACCTTAAAAAATAGTGAAAGTCGATTTAAAGCCTTAACAAGCATTGCGCCGGTAGGTATTTTTTATACCAATATGCACGGCCAATTTAGGTATGTGAATGGCATGTGGACCATGTTGACGGGCCTTTCATTGGATCAAATGGCTGGTAAACGTTGGCATGAAGTTGTCTATAGTAAAGATTCTGAGCTGGTGATGGCGAAGTGGCTGCAAAGCCAGGCAGATAGCACCCCCTTTGCGAGTGAGTTTAGAATTAAAGCAGGCTATAAAGTCATATGGGTCTTGGGGCAAGTGATGGAGGAGCGCGACATTGATGACAATGTCGTGGGTTTTGTGGGTACCATTACAGATGTCACCTCCCAGAAAGAGTCTCGAAATCAAATTGAAATGCTTGCGTTTTACGACCCGTTAACCACGCTGGCTAATCGTCGATTATTTCGAGACCGGATGGAACATGCTATTTTTAGCGCAAAACGCACGGGGGGGAAGTTAGCATTCCTAAATCTTGACCTTGATCATTTCAAGAGAGTAAATGATACATTAGGCCATGATGTGGGTGACCTGCTGCTAACAAATATAGCAAGCCGATTAAAAGAATGTGTGCGTCGTGACGATACTGTTGCTCGTTTAGGTGGCGATGAATTTGCAATCTTGCTGGTGAACATCGAATCACCTTCTGTGGCGGCACTCATTGCTGAAAAAGTGATTAGTGTTGTCCGCAAGCCGGTCGTCCTGCCTGAGCATCAGATAAACATGACAGTTACGATTGGGATTTCAATATTCCCAGATGATGCGATGACCGTATCTGGAATGGTGAAAAACTCAGACATGGCGATGTATAGCGCTAAGTCCTTGGGCCGGAATCGCTTCGGGTTTTTTACAGAAGAAATGAATGAAAAAGTCGTCAGTCGCTTTGTGATGGAGCGAGACTTACGGTCGGCCTTTGAGCATGATCAGTTTTTCTTGCTTTATCAGCCTCAGTACACGGTCGACACGCAAAAATTTATTGGTATGGAGGCATTGATTCGTTGGCAGTGTCCGAGCAGAGGGCTTGTGCCACCGGATGTTTTTATACAGGTTGCTGAGCAATCGGGGCAAATTATAGAAATTGGGGACTGGGTGTTAGAAAGATCCTGCGAAGATATGAAGGCCCTGCTAGATGAAGATATTATTGACCCAGACAGTCGTATTTGCGTTAACTTATCCGCAAAGCAGTTTCTAGAGCCTCGTTTGCCATTTGTTGTACACCGTGCGCTCATGCAATCGGGGTTGTCGGCAAAAAACCTTGAGCTAGAAATCACCGAAAGTATGTTAATGGAAAATCTTGGTGTGGCGCTTAGTTTGGTTCGTTGTTTAAAAGGTTTTGGTGTGTATATCGCTATTGATGATTTTGGAACAGGTTACTCTTCTTTGGGCTATTTAAAGCAGTTACCGGTTGATACGCTAAAAATAGACAAGTGTTTTGTAGACGACCTTGTGGATGATGAGCAAGATAAAGGCATCGTTACAGCCGTTATCGCTTTGGCGCACAATCTGAACTTGAGCGTTATTGCAGAAGGTATAGAGTTCGAGGAGCAGTTAGCGTTTCTTAGAGAAAATGATTGCGATTATGCGCAGGGGTATTTGCTTAGCAAACCCTTAATGCTTGATGCTGTGATGGAAAACATTCGCCAAGGTTTGAATGAAAAAGAGCGCTCTAGACGTAAAGGGTGTTAGCTGACGGTTAGGATTTGATAATCAAAAAATATTGGCCGCGACAGTGAGCTGAGTAGATTATATTAAATCGAAGCGATTATATAATGTAGATGTAATGCAGTTTTTTAGTTTGGGGTTTAACTCTAGAGGTATTCCTTAGTGAATAGTTCTGTTCTCAATATTAAGCTCAGGGAGAATGTTGTTCGCGTTGATTCCTCCCGTTTCACTCTGGGGTGTATTTGTGTAGGCCTTTGTCTGTATTTTTCCTGCCAATAATTCAGGCAATTCGTTTGCTAAGAGTTGCATGGTGGGTGTGTCGTAATATTTCTTTGCGGCTTCTATTGAGCGCCACTCCTGTATAAGTAGAATTTTTTCAGTTTGATCCAGGCTAAAAAAGAATTCGTAGCTGATGCACTCCTCCGATCGCAATGCTGCATTGGTCATGTGCACCATGATCTCCTGTGCGTACTGTTTTTTGTTAGCCTGAATGGGGTATGTGCTGTGAATGATGATCACTAAGCCTGCCTTTAATATAGGGTTAGGGCAATTCCTTTCGCGATTTATGATTCATCCGTTAATCTTAAGTATATCTTTGTTCGTGTGATTTTTGAGCGAATTGACAAAAAATTACTTATTGAGCTGTGCTGCTTATGGGGTAGAGGTTTGTGCTCCTTTACGTATTTTTCCGCATGTGGCGAGTAAGCCTTCCGTGGCTTGTTAGTGAGCTTCCGAGTCAAGGATGCAATCTGTAGTTAGAGCTTGTAGGCGACCCCTAGCATAAACAGCTCGGGATCCATAGTTAGTGTTGATGTCAGGTTGCCTAAACTGGGCAGAGAGGTGGTGATTTCGAAGTCTACCTCCATATACATCTTGGTATAGCTTGCGCGAACATAAAGCTTCTCATTCAAGGCATATTGTGCTCCGGCCTGAATGGCAAAGCCGGGGGAATCCTCTGGGATAAACTTGATAGTCGAATCAATTTGTTTGACGGAATCGGTCACTTCAATATCTTGAAATAGCGTATAGAAAACCCCTAGTCCTCCAATAAAGGTAAGGCGGCTCTGAGGAACTTTATAGTGGTACTGCCCAAATATTACAATGGGGAGCATGTCTGCGTTCCCCGCTTTATTCACGCCGGGGAGCCCAGTAATGAATATGTCATGCGAAGGGGGCATCGCAAGGTAGGACTCGATTGCCAGGGTTTCAGTGATCATATATGTCAGGCCGACTGCGGGCAGCGTTTCGCTGCTAGTGCTTAGGTCCAGGCCGGGCACGACGCTGTTGTTAATGTCGGTAATAAAGGAGTCTTTTTCATCAGCGGGAGAGATATGTATGAGTACGGGGGAGACTAGAATATCGCCGCTAGATGCTGTCGATGGGCCGGCACAGATAAAATAGGAAGCTGCTACGAGAGTGAGTGTTTTTGCTGTGTGTCGGATAGTCATCAATATGTCTCGCTGTGAATTAAGGAGGATTTAAGACGTCAGTCTATTGTTTATAGTAGATCAGGACAGGGGGACTTCAATTTGAGTCAGCGTTTCGTTACGAATTAATAACGCAACATGCAGAAGCGTTACTGCCTGTGGGTGCTAGGGTTATTCTTTTGTATAAGAGTGGCCCAGCGAGAATAAGCATATGCGCAATAAGTCTATCTGGGGCGCTGGGTTCTCTTGTCAGCGTGAAACTATTTGTTTATAACCCGCTCGGTGTTTTCCTTATGCGAATAAATGTGGTCAAGGTTTATGATTTCTCTGGATATAGTGATGCCTGCCTTGCTCGGTGGCGGCTTGATTGGTTTGGCGGCCTCTATGCTGCTGCTGTTTAATGGTCGAATCCTGGGGGTCTCGGGGATCCTTAGTGAGGCTCTTGATTTTAAGGGAGCAGGTAATAAATTGTGGATATGGCTGTTTCTGTTGGGCCTCTTGGCAGGGCCTCGGTTAAGCGACGCCTTTTTAGGGACATCTGAGCCTGTCTTTGAAGAAAGAACGTTATTGGTTACCATTCTTGCCGGTTTGCTGGTTGGTTTTGGTACCACCATTGGCTCGGGATGTACCAGTGGCCATGGGGTGTGTGGAATAGGCCGCTTGTCCCAGCGATCCATCGTCTCGGTATGTGTGTTTATGGGGACAGCAATGGTAACCGTATTTGTTTTTAGACATGTTTGGGGAGGGTGAATATGAAAAATATTGTGGCGTTGTTTACTGGTCTTGTCTTTAGTTTGGGGTTGTCATTGTCGGGGATGACTAACCCTGATCGTGTTTTGGGTTTTCTTGATATATTTGGAAGCTGGGATCCTGCTTTAGCATTTGTGCTGGGTGGGGCGGTGATGGTAACGGTGGTGATGTTTCGTTTTGTTTTGAAGCGTACGACCCCTTTGTTAGACAAAGGTTTTTACTTGCCGGTGACGGAGACGATTGATGTCCAATTGGTTGCCGGGGCAGTAATGTTTGGCATAGGTTGGGGGTTATATGGGTATTGCCCAGGGCCTGCATTGGCCGCGATTTCTTATTTGCAGCCCTCCAATGGTTTATTCGTTGTGTCGTTAGTGGTAGGAACGCTTGGCGCGCGCTGGTGGTCCGCTAGGCAGCATAGCGCTAACTTGTTAGCTGTCGGTCAAAATTAGCTGACTGGCCTTTTCAGCAATCACCATGCATGTCGCGTTGGTGTTACCGCTGATCAGCGAAGGCATGATCGAGGCATCCGCAACGCGGAGGCCTTTTACTCCATAGACTCTGAGCTGGTCGTCCACGACTGCCGTGGGGTCGTTGCCCATTTTGCAGCTTCCTACTGGGTGGTAGATGCTTTCCGCTTCTTTGCGTATAAATGTAGCAATATCATCATCACTTTG
>JAHRVS010000136.1 GCA_019090565.1 Gammaproteobacteria bacterium | reverse complement strand
TTGATGCGATTGACATGTTATACCGAAAAGGAAATATCGAAGTAGGAAAATTCGAAATGCTTTTCTTTGGTGACTGTGAATCTTGGAATGGCCGTTCGTTGCGTGATTATATTGTGGATAAGGGCCTGGGGGAGCTTGTTAAACTCAAAGGGTATGTCGACAAATCGAGGCTTTCGGAAGAGTTAAATAACGCGAGCATATTGGTGAATTTCGCTCAAAATCAGCCAGCGCAGTTGCCCGCCAAAACTTTTGAATACCTGGCCACGGGAAAAATGAGCCTGGTTTTTACCGAGGGAGATAGCGACACTGCGCGAATCATACAGGAAACCAAAAGCGGCTACATTGTTAATAGTGATGCTCTGGAAACAGAAAAAACATTGATGGATTTATATGTGGCACATACTTCTGAACGAAGCACTTATAATTCTCGCTTTGATCTCGCTCAGAAGTACAGCCGTTCACAGCAGAATTCTCAGTATCTAGGTGTCATCGAGAGTTTGTTTGTTGACGAAGCTAAATAAGGGGATTGGGGTGCAGCAGGCAAGGAAAAAACAAAGCAACTGGCCATTTGTATTGGTATTGTTACTAGTCGCTCTAGAATACCTGCGGCCGCAGGATTTTTTTCCATTTTTGATGCCCTTTCGAATACCTGGTCTTGTTGCGCTAATGCTGATTATTTATTGGCTTTTGAATGAGAGAATAACAAGCTTGTTTCGCTATCCTCTTACTAAGTTGAACATGTATTTCCTGTTTCTGACCGGTATTTCGGTTATGTATGCGGTTAATACCTTCTACCCCTATAAGATATTTTTTCAAGAAATATTGATTACTGCTTCTGTGGTGATGCCAACCATATTAATCGTCAATTCTGTTGATCGAGTTAGAAAGTTTTTAAGTTTCTGGGTGCTGGTGCACTTAGTGCTAGCCCTGATCGTGCTGAGCAAGGGTGGGCGGGGGCCGGGAGGCTTTCTTTCTGATGAGAATGATGTGGCATTGGCACTGATTATGGGTTTGCCCTATGCGGCTTATATGTATGGCTACGAAAAGAGAAAAAAATATAAATTTCTATTCGGGCTTACAGCTGTTGTTTCAGTGCTGGCCATTGCGGTATCTTTTTCTAGAGGAGGCTTTTTGGGGCTGGTGTGTGTATTGGCATTTATGTGGCTCATTTCTAAAAATAAATCCAAATACTTATTAATATCGATGTTGATGGTTGTAATTGCAGGATCGACCCTTTTAACCGTCTTACCGGAAGGGTATTTCGATGAGATGAAAACCTCTACAGATGCAGGTACGGGTACAGGGCATCACCGAATTATGTCATGGGACATTGGGTTGCAAATGTTTTACCGAAATCCTGTTCTGGGGGTCGGCGCGGGAAATTATCCTTGGAATGTAGAGCGCTACGAAAACTTTTCGGAAATATGGCGGTCTGCTAATACGCGTTCATTTTCCGGTCGTCAATCACACTCACTGTATTTTACGCTTATTCCCGAGTTTGGGCTCTTGGGAATAATTTTGTATCTTGTTATCTTTAGGCGGATGTATAAAATAATACGCCCGATAGCAAAAAGTGATCCTTCAGAGGTTGATAAAGAGCTGATTGTTTTTGCGAAAGCAATAGCGGTGTCTATCGTGGGTTTTCTTTCTGCGGGCGCATTTATATCTGTGCTTTTTTATCCGCATTTTTGGCATTTGATCGCAAATATAACAGTGGTAGCAAATGTTTATGCTGCCAATATAAGGGAGGATGCTAAGGAGTAGAGCTTCTCAAAATGGCCCAGTTTATAGGCTTTGGTGTCCTTAACAGTAGCCTCTTAAAGATAAAGGGTATCCAAAGCCGGCTAATTTAGTCAGCAGGCCCAGAGCTATTAATTACATCAGAATAGAATGCATTTAGTCTATGGAAATAGAACTCGGGTTTGAAGTGCTCAAGGTATCTTTTTCTGGCATTTTTACCTATTTGTGTTCTCAAGTTTTCATCGGACATCAATGCATCTAATTTGTTTGCCAAATCTTCCACATTTTCTGACTCAAACAACAGGCCGTCACTGTTGTTATCAATGACAGTAGGTATGCCGGCTACATTAGCGCCAATTCGCGGTTTACCCGCTGCCATGGCTTCAACGAGAACGCGCCCCATCGCCTCGGTTCTTGAGGGTAAAACAAATATACCGCAAGCGCCAATTTGGAGGGGCATCTCTGAGGGGTCAACGGCTTTTAGGTGATGGATTTTAGGGTGGCCGTCTATATGCTGGTTAAGTTGAGTTTTGTCTGGGTAATGACCAAGTATTTTTAGTGTCCAGTCTGGGTGTTTAGTAGAGGCAATTTTGAAAGCGGCGATCAGGATGTCTACGCCTTTGATGGCGAATGGGAACCCAGCAAACAAAACCTCCTTGGTGTCGCCATTATTAGAAAAGGCGCCGGCATTTACGTAGTTGGGGAAGCAGCTGATGTAGGGCTGATGAGGCAGTGGCTTGAAGCTGTCAATTTGGGCGGGATAGAGCAGTTTAATGCCACTTGCATGATTTAATACGAATTTTTCTACCCATATCATTAAAAGCCTTCTGAGATGCCGTTTGTAAAAATTATCGATGGGTGCATAGATGGCATCGCTCATGTAATCGCCATTGACCTCTACGACCAGCTTTATTTTGGTAATGGCGCTGACCAGGGTGCCTATTAGTCCGGTTTTTAGGGGGTCGTAGGTGACAAAAAGGCGGTATCTATCTTTAATGATAATTGCTTTTATGATTTCCCATAATGAAATTAACACGAATCCTACGGTAGAAGCCCACGATTTGGCGCGAGCGTCTTTTATGCAAATAACGTCAAACTCGCCATATCTCTGTCGTTCGTACTTTGGCCCGCTTGTTAATATACGGCCGCGATATTGTAGCGAAAGTGATTCGCAGCGCTCTTTAAACGCATTTTCTAGGTTGTATTTTGGCCCTGGGCTCAGTATGAATATTTTGTGTAGTTTGGATCTGTCTGCTGAATGGGTCATTGGCACAAAAGTAGCCTTATGTCTGATTATGCATTCTTTTAAAAATAGTAGCAGATTTAACAGCTTAAAACGTTCTTTTTATTTGTCTCATAGAGCTAAAGGCGCCCTATATGAAATTCTCGTGCTATTGAGATGTTCATCACAGAAAAGGCGCTCATTGCCCTTTGCATAGATATGGCCTGCCCGCTTTCTAGCTTAAGGCGACCTTACTCCCTACCACTGCGTACCATGAACACCAAAATAGGCATTACTTTTTCCTGCAAGGTCAAGGTATAGGTAGGCTGTGATCTTGATCTCATTTGAGGGGGTATTTTCTTTGATTTTTCACAGCGCGTATGATTTATTGCTTCATTGTGATACGGACCGCATTTGCAAATCTTAGATTGGTTTACGCTTCATGATAATGAATTGCTGTAGATTAGATCAAACAAAAGGGTGGCGGAATGTATAAGTTAGGTGGCTGTAGAGAAAGCTGTAGAGAAAGTAGTCCTTTGGCTCTAGTTTTGATATTTTTTGTTTGTTTTTCTTACCATACGTACGCCAATGCGGTTGTTGCCGGTGCCTACTATGTGTCTGGAAGTGGGTCTGATTCAAATGACGGATTGTCACGGAACGAAGGGGGAGATGGTCCTTGGCGCACGATACAGCATGCAGCGCAAACCCTTACAGCGGGAGAAACAGTTTACATCAGAGAGGGGACTTATAGTGAATATGCGCCAATTCAAGGTAGCAGTAAGGTATGGGGAGTAAGGCCCAAGAACTCTGGAACCGCTAATGGGTATATTTCTTATATTGCCTACCCCGGTGAGCGCGTTATTTTGGACACGAACTTCCAGAGCGCATGCTTTACGCTTTATGGAATTAAGTATGTCCGGATTGAAGGCTTTGAAATGCGTAATTGCTCTGGTGCGGGAATATGGGTCAGAAGCGGAAGTAGTACGGAAAATTCACATATTGTCTTAAATGCTAACCACATCCATGGAATAAATGACTCTGCGGGCCGAAATGTAGCGGGTATACGAATGGATCATGTTGGATACTCAACCATTTCTAACAATATTATTCATAATGTTAGAGTGGGCGGGGAACATAATGGCAATGCTGCTGGAGTGCTAAGTTACCGGATGCATAATGTTATTATTGAAAATAATGAGTTTTTTGACATTTTTTCGGGCATTTTCCATAAGGCACCCGCTAACGAAGTTCGAAAAAGTGGCATCTTCAGAAAAAACCTATTCCACGATACATCTAGAGCGATATATATCAATACAAATGAGACTATTTCCGGCTATCACAACGGGACAGAGGTTAGCCATAATGTGGTTTATGACTCAGGTAGGTTTATATATGATCATACTCACCAAGCAAAAATTCAAAACACCGGTCTAAAAGTTTATAATAACACCATCATTGGAACTGAGTTCGGTATACGGGGCTTTGATAAAGTTGAATTTTACAACAATATTTTGGTTGACGGCGCCGGTGTGAGTACTACGTACCAGAGTCACGTTTTTAGTAGTTCTAATACAAGGAAGGCACCAAGTATATTATTAAGTGATTACAATCTATATTCTGCGGATTTTGTAGCGCGGATTGGGATCTACTCCGGAGATGAAAAAAAATTCAGTTCTTTGAAGAGCTGGCAAGATAGCGGAGCACTTTTTACGATTGATGTTGGTGCGTCTGGGGCAGATGCTCATAGCATTATTGCTGACCCAATGTTTGTTAATAGAAGCCTTAGAGATTATCGGCTTCAAAAGTCTTCACCAGCAAAAACAATGGGTGTCGGTGGTGGGGCAGTAGGTGCTTATGTTAACAATAATGATATAATTGGTCCTGTGATAAGTCGTTTTACTGATACGCCTTCACTTCCTGTTTCTCCTGTATTGTTTTGAGATTAACTAGAAAAGTATAATGACCATCCATTTCAATACGCAAGTGGCTTAAGGATACCCCTAAAAACGCACTTTCCATGCGAGAGCTACGCCGATGGTTTTGGCTTTTGGAAAGCCGGCATGCAGTACATTGTACAGATAAACCCCATGCTTGAATCCCCGTGTATGTCTTATACGCCGTGGCTACCTTTGGGCCTTTTCGTGCGCGGGCTCTATGCCCTTACAAGAAAAACACTGTTTTTAGAAAGCCCTACTACCTATTACTAGTAGGGAATAGGTCTAAAAATGCGTTTTTACTCGGTAGCTGGGCCATCGGCGCACTCAAATTTTTGTATATACTGCAGTCCTTCACTGCTCTAACGAAAAAACCACTATTTTGTGAGGTGCTCTAGCAGGTCGTTGGGGTGCACTTAGTTGGCCCCAGCATGTAGCATAATTAGGCGCAAAAATGGTGCTTATCGGGGTAAATTAACACTTTGATTTTAACACCCCTAAATGGTCGAATCGATAGGGTTTGGATGCTCTGCTGGGGGCAGTTGTGTTAAATGTTGACATTTAGTGTCGGACCGGGTGCGTTGCAGGTGAAATTTGTGGTTAAGTCTCAATAGTAACTCTATTCGGGCTATGGAAGATCTATAGGTATAGTTTACGTGCTAGCAAGAGGGCTTTGCCCACTGCTAATTTGTATCAGGCTAATTGTTGATCTAGGGTTGATAGATGGGCTATTGAATACGAAACTCTGGGTTCCTTGCTCTCATTTGAACATTGCTGTTTTTAGAGGCGACCTAACTAAATAGTTATATTATTTGGACTAAAAGATGGAACGACTTAAAGTATTATGGTTGTCACATGTTATCCCTTACCCGCCTATTGGAGGGGTTTTACAGCGAAGCTATAATTTAATTAAAGAACTATCAAAATACCACGATGTATACCTTCTGGCATTCAATCAAAAGGATTTGATGGCGCCGCTTTTTGTGACAAAGGAGGGTGGCATTAAAGAGGCGGAAAAAGAGCTTGAGAAGCTGTGTAAGGAGGTGATGTTTTTTTCAATACCTTCTGAAGGCATGGATAGCGGGAAGGCTATACTAGCGGCAAAAAGCTTGTTTTCTTCAGTGGGCTATACAATTAATTGGTTAAAATCTCCTGACATGGCAGCCAGTATTAGGGAGGTAGTGAGTCGCATTAATTTTGACGTTGTTCATTATGATACGATTAGTTTAACGCCATATTTAAGATACACAGAAGGAGTCTGTACGGTTCTTGATCATCACAATATTGAGTCATCGATGCTTTATACTCGAATAACGAAAGAACCCAATTTTTTAAAAAAGCTTTATTTTTTACAAGAGGCTATAAAATTAAGGCGCTATGAAAAAAAATGGTGTAATCAATTTGATCTAAATATCACGTGCTCTGATATTGATTCGCAAAGGCTACTAGAAATAGTACCAGACGTGTCTGTTCAGACTGTCCCCAATGGCGTTGACATAGATTTCTTTTACTCTCAGGGTGCAAAAAAGGAAGTGAACTCCCTTGTTTTTGCTGGGGGGTTATCTTGGTATCCAAATGCTGATGCTATGAGTTATTTTGCGCGTCATATATGGCAAAAACTGAAAGTCGAAATTCCTTCTGTTGTTATGAATGTTATAGGAAAGCACCCTAGCGCAGAACTCTTAGCCTTGAGCGAGGCAGATTCGGATTTTCGCGTTCTTGGGTTCGTAGACGATGTTAGAACCTATATTGATAAAGCGCAGGTGTATGTTTGCCCAATTAGAGATGGTGGTGGTACTAAGCTTAAAATACTTGATGCACTTTCTATGGGGGCAGCCATTGTTGCACACCCAAAGGCCGTTGAGGGCATTAATGTAGAGAACGAAGAAAACGTATTGCTTGCTGAGACGCCAGAACAATTCTGCTCTCAAATAAAAAGGGTTACTACTAGCGAAGCCCTTAGGCATAAACTATCAACTAACGGTAGAGAGTTGGTAATCAGGGAATACTCATATGGAAAAATTGGGGAAGAGTTTGCTTCTGAGTTAAATGGCCTTGTGAAGGAGGGAGGATGAACCGGGTTATTTCGAAATACTGTTTCTATTTACCTGTAACAGTTTTGAAAGGAGAAATGGTATTACCTTATATGCCCTCTTATCGAAAATTCCAATCACGCACTCCAGATGAAATTAAGACTCTACAATTAGAGCGACTAAAAAATATAGTAAAATATGCGTACGAGAACAGCATATTTTATAAGCGTGAATTTGATGCGTTTGGTGTGGTTCCATCTGATATTAAAAAATTGGATGATATTAAGAAGATCCCTCTTATCAGTAAGGAGGATCTTGTCAATTCTATGGCTGATATTTCTGTTCAGGAAACCAATTTTTTAAACTCTAGGAAGACCACAGGAGGTTCTACTGGGCAGGCAGTAACACTGTTTAAAAACCCTTCCGCTTTGGCTCGCGAACGGGCTGCCACGTGGCGAAGTTATGAATGGGCTGGTGTGACGATGGGGTCTCCTCAAGCTCGATTCTGGGGAGTGCCACTTGAAACATTAGACAGTATAAAATACAAGCTGATTGATGTGGCTGCGAACCGTAAGAGGTATTCTGCCTTTAACATAAATGCCTGTGAGTTAATGCATCATTATAATAGTATCGTTAAATTTAAGCCTGCCTATATTTACGGGTATGTGTCTTTTATAGATGAATTTTCTGGTTTTTTATCACAGAATAACTTGACTCTGCCTAGCTCTATTAAATCAGTCATTACAACTTCAGAGGTGCTCACAGATATATCAAGAGAGAATATCGAAAAATCAACTGGCCTTAAAGTCTATAATGAGTATGGTTGCGGTGAGGTTGGCTCAATTGCTCATGAATGTGAGCATGGCAGCATGCATATAATGGATGATAATTTGCTTCTCGAAATTGATGAGAATGGGTTTAATAAGGGTGAAGGAGAAATAATTGTTACAGACTTCTTTAATAGGGCAACCCCACTTATAAGATACCGGCTGGGTGACTTTGCCAGGCTCTCTACGGAATGTTGTGCCTGCGGAAGAGGGTTAAGGGTAATAGAAAAAATACATGGTAGAGCCTATGACCTGATTTCTGACTCTAGTGGAAATAAAATCCATCCTGAATATATTATGTACATTTTTGAAAGCGTGAAAGAAAAATTCAATTGTATTCAGCAATTTCAGTTTATTCAGATAGACAAACAAACATACAAGATAAAGGTTGTTAAAAAAAACAACTATATAGGTACTGTGGTAGAGCCTTATATCACTGAGCTATTGACTCGCAAGGTATCACCGCACTCGCAGATAATATTTGAGGGTGTGGACGCCATTGAGAGAGAAAAGTCAGGGAAGCTGAGACTAATAAAATCAGAACTTTCGGCTGATAGCGTTAAATAGAGCGTATTAACCTGTATTCCATCTTGCAGTACATTAAAGCCGGGTGACGAGATTAAACCTAAAAGGCGCCTCTAAAAATAGTGATTGTATGGGATCAAAGAAGCCCTGCAGATCGAGCTATAGTACATAGGGAGAATACAAGGATCTGAGTACGGGGCTATTGCGTGGAAAGTGTATTTTTAGAGAGGCGCCAGAGGGTTGTGCTGACCTGATGCGCTCACTTGGGTTTGCTCTACACTAAATGCTAAGCTTGCTGAGGTAGTGTCGTACCCCGCAGGTGATGGTGTTTGGACTGATGTTTAATTTTCTAAAGGTGATTATTGAGACATGTACGTTGCGAAAAAGGTCAAGGGTCAAGCTGAATTAACACCTAATAAAATAGCTCTACGGATGAAGTCAGGAGAGCATAGTTACAGTCAATTAATGACAAAAGTCAGCAAGGTGGCGAACGCCTTACAAAAACAAGGCTGTGAAAAAGGTGACATTATTGGGGTTACCTGCGAGAGAACAGAAACCTATATTATTTCTCTATTAGCCATTCACACACTAGGCGCTGCGTTCCTTCCTATTAATGCGAGTTTGCCCTCGGCTAGAATCCAAGAAATCCTCGCACAAGTTGATTTGCGCTTATTGATTACCCTTATTTCTCCCGCCGATATTCCTGTACCACAAATCAGCTACGATGCTTTACTTAAACAAACACCGACAGCTGCGTTTGTACCGCCAGTGATTGAGGCGCAAGACCTTGCATATATACTGTTTACATCGGGCTCAACGGGCACGCCGAAAGGCGTGAAAATATCTCAAGGAGCGTTGGCAACATTTGTCGATAATATACAAGATAAGATTGGTGTGGCTGAAAACGATGTGTTATTCGCCCAGTCTGCCTTTAGTTTTGATGTAAGCCTTTCTGATATTTTTTGGCCACTTGCTAATGGTGCCGCCATCTACTTAAGCTCTCAAGACGAACTTAATAACCCATTCCTGTTAATGGAAACCCTTGATACCGAGAATATAACAATATTGCAATCGACATCTAGCTGGTATCGCTACTTGTTTTCAGCCGGTTGGAAGCCTCAGAAAAAGTATAAGATAATATGTGGCGGTGAGGCGTTCCCCAGTGAGCTAACAGAATCTTTACTTGGTTGTGCCACTAGCTTGTGGAATATATACGGGCCGACTGAAGCTGCCATATGGGTTTCTACACTGCAGATACTATCACCCACTCAGGAAGTAACGTTAGGTGAGGTCTTTGATGGGAATCAACTCTCTATTTTGGATTCAGATGGGAGCGACTCCGGAGAGCTTGTTATCACAGGTAGTCAAGTGGCCTTGGGTTACATTAGTCTCAATGAGAAAGACCATGCAAGGTTTGTTGTCGACCCCATTACACGGGAGCGGGCTTATAAAACTGGGGATTTAGTTACCCAGAATGCGGCAGGTCAACTGGTCTGCTTGGGGCGAGTTGATAGGCAGATAAAAATTCGTGGGTATCGTGTAGAGCTTGATGAGATTGAAGCCGTAATTTTGAAAGTTTCTGGTGTTGATAAAACAGCAGTGGTATACCGAAAAGATTTAAAGGGTTTAGAAAAACTGGTTGGATTTGTTGTGTGCAGTGATACTAAAATAGTAGAAGCCAGTTCTATCAGGGAGCTCTGTGGTAATAGCTTGCCAGATTATATGCTTCCCTCACAATTTGTCTTTTTAGAAAAGATTCCCGTAAATGCCAATTTTAAAACAGATTACAATAAGTTGAAACTGTCGCTTGAAGAGTCTGAAAAATCTTATGAAGAAAATCGAAAAGGCACAGTGCTTAATGAAAGGCTAGGGGATAAAATAAGAATGATCTGGGAGGAGCACCTTTCTACCTCGGTGTCCCTTCAGGATAATTTTTTTGAAGTTGGTGGAAACTCTCTGATTGCGATTCGGATTATCGTTGATATAAAGAAGTTAAATGGTACTGAAATTACCTTAGATTTATTTCTAAAACACCCTGTTTTAAGCCAGTTTTTAGCGCAAGTCGATGGTGGCTTGATGAGTGATACGCCGAGCCATGGCTTGTTAATACCTCTTAAACTTAGTTCAGAAAGCACCAATAATATCTATTTTATTCATGCGGTGGGTGGTCATGTGGTCAATTACTACGGCGTGGCGAATCATTTAGATGTATCCACCTCAGCTTACGGCCTGCGGGCACTGGGTATAGATGGTAAAGACTGGCCTTTGCAGAGCATTGAAGCCATGGCGAGTCGCTATATACAAGAGATCAGGAAGATACAGAGCAAAGGGCCTTATCAATTGGCAGGTGGCTCCATGGGCGGTTTGCTTGCATTTGAAATCGCTTGTCAGCTGCAAGCGAGCAATGAAAGCGTTTCGAAACTGCTGATGTTTGATTCCTACTCGCCAGTGGTATACTTGCCTTCCCAAGGTGGTTCGGATGGAATTTTAAGGCGTATTCATAAACGCACCACAGGAAAACCTGAATTGAGGGTAGTTCGCAGGCTTGCCTCAGCAGTGTATAACTTATTGTCTATGCGACTCTACATACGTTTTATAAGACTTCTGGGGCGCACCTGTATGAGCCTTGGCTTTACTGTGCCTGAAGCGTACAGGTATGACTGGGTGAAAGATGTCAACGAGCAAGCTTTGAATGGCTATCGTCCCTCTATGCGGTATGAAGGGGATGTCTATATGATTAAAGCTGGGAGAGGCAATGCTTTGGACCAAAAAGCAAAAAGTACCGATTGGCTCCCCTATATCTCTGGGGAGATGCGTCTTGAACTGTTGGAAAATGCATCCCACGATGCTTTAGTAGAAGACGAGAATTTACCGGCGTTGGTACAGAAAATATTGCGAGACTGAGGGTTAATACGCCGATATATTACTGGGCGCTTTAGGGGGTGAGTTCAAGCAGCCAATGCGGGACCTACTTACAACAAAGTTATCCATATAGCGCGACTGTGTTTTAGGCCCATATTTATTATGATAATTCTCAAGAAAAATAGCATTAATTGCGTACTCGGAATAGCTGCCGCGCCAGTTAAGGCTTGTTGCCTCGGCTTCTAACCGGCCATCAATCCATAGTTGAAATACCCCGTCAGTTTTTCCTAAAGTATTGAGCCGTACATGTGTTTCTATGCATTGCCACTTACCTAGGCGATCACCACTGTATATCTGTGTGGAGGCATTAACCTTACCCAAATAGGTTGTGTTGCTAAAGTCATTGTACCCGACGGTAATTACTTGCGAGCCATCGACCCCCGTTGTGGGATCAAGGCCTATTCCATGGGAAGTCCAGCTGTCTTGCCAAACATTGGCTTTCATTGCTTGGGACCAGTCTGAATTAGAAAAAGATATGGCTCGCGTTAGCTTCCCTCCATTTTCTTCCCAGTTTTCTGGCATTCTCAAGTAAATACGCCAATAAACGTCTTCAAAGTCAGTTTCTGCGCTCCTACTCCTAGAGGAGCCTACGCGAGTTCTCCCAAAGCTTAATTTAACATTCCCAAATTCTTTTTTGTCTGTGGTGTATGTGCTTTTCAGGGCAGATTTTCCGCCCATAGAACTCTCATCGCTTACGCCAAAGCCATTGGACCGGTTTACTTCAAAATAATCCGTTTCTAAGCTTGCGTCATTTTCAAAGTCATCACACCAAATCCACTCAGAATGATTTTGCTGCCAATTTGTACATTCCAACCCTGCTGCGTGAGACAAAACGGAAAACGACGTACAAATCACCATTAGCAAGAAAATTCTTGAATAAGGTTTCATGTTTAACTCCCGTTAATACATTTACTATAGCTACTTGGTATAAATTTAGTGCTAACCTGCTCGCAATTACCCAAAAAACCAGGTTTTAGATAAAACTTTTTCGTAATTAGTATCTTTTACATGAAATTAAAGATGGCATTGTTCCTAGCATTACACAATATCAGCTAGCTGTGCCTCTATACCAAAAGCCATTGGCCTATATTTCTTTATAGTGCGTGGACAACTCCTTGATGAACTCAGTGAGTTCTTTGACTGAATTACAGTGATCGATGTCGCTGCAGGGTTTGCTTACACTAACGAAGTTTCCAGAGGTTTTTAAGGATAATAGGTGTAGTAGTTGATAGGCCTTGGCATGCTGTTCACTGGATGTGCGCCTTGCGCCAATTTTATACCAATTTATCATTTGCTTATATGATTCCCCATTTTTGATCGTAACCGCTTTAAGGGCGTCACCCTTAAAAGCGATGATCTTTTGGGTTTTTATTATTCTCCATGGAGAAATAATTTGATGATTATCATTTGAGACTAATTCTGATACCTCATTCTGAGTTGCATAGTGGGCAATGTATAGCGAGATGCTTTTGCTAAAATCCCTGTAGACGCTATTGACTTGCACGGTTGGGTTTTCAAAGGACGTATAGGCAGTTTGCTTATGGGGTATCGACTCCCACCTAGCAAATCTTTTGGGGGGGGGTTCAAAGCTCGAACCCGACGCTATAAATTGCGGTAATGATGCTAAGGATGCAGTCGTTGCGAAAATAGCGAATAATAAAACACTGACTACGCTGTTTGGTGCGCAGGGGATGGTTATTCGGCTTTTGGCAGATGTTTCGCTTGAGGGTTTATCGAAACGATTTAAAAATGAGGTTAGGAAAAATATTGGGGCCAATACAATGGCGAATACAATCCAGCCAAGGGTGTCATGATCATTAACGATGCTGCTCTGCATCTGTGTTTGATACCCAATATATACAACGGTATAGACGCGTATCCAATTGGCGAGCAAGGATAAGAGTAAGCCAATACCAATTATGGTAAATCTTGGTAGGAGTGCACGAAAGCTCAAATAACTGTGTAGTGTTGTCAGAGTGAGTGCAATGAGCATATACCTCATGCCAGCGCAACTTTGCGCGACATGAAAGGTTCCTGATGGAATCTCTATGTAGGTACCATGTATATGAGCGGTTAGGCCGGTCTTGTTGATCATTAGCTGGACGGCTTTTACGGTTAACATCTGTAAGAATG
>JAHRVS010000135.1 GCA_019090565.1 Gammaproteobacteria bacterium | reverse complement strand
GAGGAGGGTTGTTTATGTCAACCACCCACTTGGGTAAGCCGATGCGTTTTTACCGAGGATTTAACAACCTCGCTCACTCGCCAGTTGCGCGAGAAGCCCTGGGTGTTGCCTTGTATTTTGCGGGGCTAGTGGCCTATACGGGATTGAAAGTGGCGAACCTATATCTAGAGTGGGGTTTTGTTTCATTTCTAATGAATTTAGCAGGGGTGCTTGCCGTCATTTCTATTGGTGGGGGCATGTATTATATGTACAAAAGTTACCAAATAAAGGCGCGCCCCTTTTGGAATCACCACCAGGTTGGCAATACCTTTGTGGGTAGCATGTTTAGCTTGGGTGCAGTTGTTCTTGGATTGATTGCAATACCTGTTTTAAGTGTTATGGGGGAGACTTGGGGGTCTGTTCTTGTTGTCGCTTCTATCACCTTATTCATTGGTTTGGCAGTGGAAGGTGTGGGTCTTATCTCCCACGCACATTATTTAAATACGGAGGAAGGCGAAGGGGCGGCTGCGCATTATATTCAGTGTACAACATTTGGTAATACCTACTACGCGAGAAATATATCCATTGTTGTGGCAAGTATTTTGGCATTGATAGCGGTGTTTGTTAGCGAATCGAGTTTGCCATTAGCGATATTCGCCTTTTTAATCGCTGCTTGTTTGGCTTTGGGGAGCTCACTGGTGGGTCGTGCCTTGTTCTATGTGCTGGTTATTCCAACAACGATGCCGGGTGCTTTTTTCTGGAAGAATAAGAGCTTTGAGGAGCATGCTCGCGATATTGGTTTAGCAGATATGCCGCAAGTGGGAGTGGTGCCTGATCTACATTAGATTAAGGGGCGCTATCGTTGCGCTGCGGATATTTTAGGTGTGATTAAATTTGTATTAGGGTTTTTACTTGGCGTTATATCTGCGATCGCTTATTACAGCTATTTTGAAAACCCTGATTTTGATCTAGATATAGCGGTGAGTGATGTTTTTGGTATGCAGGTTGAAGAAAATGAAATAAGGAGACTCAAAAAAGCCCTAAAGGAAGGCGTTAATGCAACGTCTGATTGGGCTTCACCTATGTATGCCGACATAGCTGAGTCAGCCCGTGAGAAGCTCGAAGGCTATTGTCGCAACAAAGGTTATAGCGAAGCAGAGTGTTCCAAGGCAATATTGATGTCTATGGAAAAGTGGATAGAAAAAGAAGAGAAGTGACTGAATTAGCTTAACAGCTTGGTGTATTTGAAATTATTAATGGATCGCGATGAAATTAGTCCGGCAAGTTGAGTGGCGGCGCTAGATGATTTCACCTCGTATTGAAGGCCACTCTAGCTCTATGAAAAACAAACAATTTACAACTGCAGATCAAGTGGCGTTAGAAGAAATAATGTTTCACCGCCGAGATATACGCGGGAATAATTTTTTAAGTGACCAGATTCCGGATAACGTTGTTCAGAAAATACTCTTTTCTGCATCATTAGCTCCGTCAGTGGGCTTTTCCCAGCCTTGGGAGTTCGTTGTTATTGATGATGATAAAATAAAAAACCAGATACATCAGAGTTTTCTAGTAGAAACGGAGCGGGCGGGGGCTTCATTCTCAAGGGAGAAGAGAGCGATGTATGAAAAGCTTAAACTGGAAGGAATTCTCGAAGCCCCTGTGAATATTGCTGTCTTTTATAAACCCTCAGAGGATAGCGTACTTGGTCAAAATACCATGGTGGAAACCGGTGAGTATAGCGTCGTCTGTGCGATTCAGAATATGTGGCTAATGGCAAGAGCCTTGAATATAGGTTTGGGCTGGGTCAGCATTTTAGATCCCGAAGAAGTTAAAAAGGTACTTAACGCACCGTCTAGCCATAAATTAGTGGCTTATCTATGTATTGGTTATGTGAAAGAGTTTTTTACGGCTCCTGAATTGGAGAAATTAAAGTGGAAGAAAAGAAAAGAAATTAGCTCGACGGTGTACATGAATAAGTATTCAGGTAGTGGTTCTTAGTAATAGGCTGTAAAGATAACGATTCGGCCGTTTGCTCGGTTTTTGCCCTTGAGTCTGCTCAGCGAAACAGGGCAATACTGAGTTAGTTTAAAGGGGTTCTGGCTACCCCCCAAAGCGTGACAGTTTTGACGCCAACTCTCTTAACCTCTGTAGCCAGTGACTCCAGCGTTGCAGCTGTGGTAATGACGTCATCGATCAATGCTACATGTTCAATAGGCCGACCATTCAGCGTCAGGCTGTTTTTTATTTCAAATGCATTGAGTAAATTTTTATGGCGGTCTTTTGCCGGGAGACTAAGCTGCGGAGCAGTGTGGCGTTTTCGATGACAAGCATTGCGGAGAATGGGTAAGCCTAGTTCTTTCCCAATAGGCTTGGCTATTCGTTCAGCTTGATTAAAGCCCCTTTCGCTCATCCGCTTCAAAGACAGGGGGACGGGTATTATGGCCTCTGGCAGGCATTCGGGATGTTGCTGGTAATAGTCCTGGAGGTGGGTGGCAAATAGGTTTCCCAGCAGGCGGCCATAGGCCACTTTTTTCTGGAACTTTAATTGGGTTAGGAGCTGCTTGATGGGTGAGTCATATAAAAAGTGGCAAAGTGCAAAGTCTTGAGGTGGGGGCTTTTTTTGGCAAATAGCACATCGCGTGACTGCATTTGTGCTTAGAGGTGCGGCGCAGGAAGTGCAAGCATGTTTAAGTATCGGCAGGTCCTTTCTGCAGGGCGCGCATAGTGGCAGCGGGTTATGGCTAGGTTCAAGGCAAAGGACGCATTGTTTTGAAAGCATAGGCATGAGCGTGTAAAAAACAACCAAATGTAAACCAACCTTGTATTTCTGGTTGACATGCTGATTTGGATGCTTATGATGCAGGGGTTTCTAGCGTATTACGCCATGCATTATCATAGCATGGGATATTGCCTGCTTCGTTATTAAACTTAGACGCAGTTGTTTCTAAGTTATAAAGGACTCTCTATGACAGCAACTTTGATCAAACCCGGTGCCAGTGTTCTTCGTCATGATTGGCGAAGAGAAGAGATTGAAGCCCTTTTCAGTATGCCTATGAATGATTTGTTATTCGAAGCACACTCTCTTCACAGGCAATTTCATGATCCGAATGCGGTGCAAATTAGCACTCTGTTAAGTATTAAAACGGGAGCCTGCCCCGAGGACTGTAAGTACTGCTCTCAAAGCGGCCATTATAATACGGGGCTCGAAAAAGAAAAGCT
>JAHRVS010000134.1 GCA_019090565.1 Gammaproteobacteria bacterium | reverse complement strand
GAAAGCAGATAGGTTTTCACTTGATCAATATCAAATTCGCTCATGGGTTTTCCTTAATTCTGATTAGCTAGGAAAAAACGTAACGCCTTAGCAGGCGTTAAAATTTGCAGAGTCGAGCCAAATACAAGGCAATATCAACTATCAAAGCGGCGTTTATACGCAGTATATGCCCAGAGCCTACCCGTAATACGCATAGGGTATGTTGAGCCTAATTCTTAACCTTGCAGAGCCCGAGCCAGTAGAGTTCCAACAGGCGATTAGGCACGAGGCAGCACAGCGAGGTTGTTCTTTAGACAGTAAGGCGGTGGCCCAACGAATAAAAAACAAACCTTGCTTTGATACACACGTGCACTAACTTGTTGCGAGTTTCTAACCTAAACTGCTACAACCTTATTTGCACAAGGGCCCTTCTGGCCTTGGCCTACTTCAAATTCAACAGCCTGACCATCTTCCAATGTTGCGTATCCGCCACCCGCTTGAATTTCAGAATGATGAACAAACAAATCTTTACTACCATCTTCAGGTGTAATGAAACCAAAACCTTTATCGGCGTTAAACCATTTAACAGTACCTTTACTCATATCAATCTCTCTTTATGGTGAAAAATATAATTCTGTTTTTGCTATCACCATTACGAAAACAGAGCTTAAATCATGGGGGGCATACAGCCGCCCATGAAAGAACACTTCTCTAATACTACTCTCTTACAACAGTATTATCGCAAATATTTTGAATTTGAGAAGGGCTTGGTGCGCCACCAACATCACCAACCAGCAGGTAGTCTAAACCGCTTCGAAGTTGCTGTCTCACCTGAAGTGGTGTTTTTGCCGATTTAAAGCCGCTAAGGTTTGCGCTACTTGAAACAATGGCCCCTCCAAACAGCAAACAAAGCCGTTGCACCACCGGGTGCCTGGAAACCCGTACAGCCACACGAGCGTGCTGGCCTTTGATCCACGGAGGAATCCTTTGACTCCGATCGGGCACTAGCCCCGTTAACGGCTCTAAAAGCGAGGACTCCTCCAGCCAATCAAGCTGGGCATCGTTCAAACTTGGAAGAATTTCAGATAGCTGATGGCGATTGGCTACAACCAGAATCAAACCCTTTGATTCATCACGGTTTTTCAGCGCCAGCAACCTATACACCGCAGCGGAATTAAACGGATCACAGCCCAAGCCATAAACAGATTCCGTAGGGTACGCAATTAGGCCGCCGGAGTGCAGGCAGTGAACCGCTCTGTGAATCTTAAACGAGCACTGATTTACATTACGCAGACTACCCCCTAGCAGGTTGTTGAAATTCGCTGAACTAAGCCAGATACAAGGCCAAATTAGGCAAAAAAGCTGCGTTTACTCGCAGGCAATAAGTAGAGCCTGCCCCGTGAAACGCATTGGGTATCTTGAGCCTAATTTTAACGCAATAAAGTCAGTGAAATTTCAACAGCCCTCTATAAGCTCTTAGAGATGCCCTTTTGATAAGCGCTCTTGCAGAGCATTGTCCTTCGCCACAACAGCCTCTCCCATCGCCTTTCTATCGTCGATCAAGCGTTGAGTTAGGTCAGCATCTGCAACTGCCATTATCTGGGCGGCCAAATACGCCGCATTTTTTGCACCGGCCTTGCCAATAGCAACCGTTGCAACGGGAATGCCTCCGGGCATCTGAACAGTAGACAGTAGCGCATCCTCACCATTTAAAGGACCGCCACCCACGGGGATTCCAATAACAGGTTTAATGGTATTTGCTGCCACTGCACCCGCCAAGTGGGCAGCCATGCCGGCTGCTGCAACAAAAACCGCGCAGCCTCGCGCTTCCGCATCTTTTACATAGGCATGGGTGATTTCGGGAGTACGGTGAGCAGAGGTGATTTTGGCTTCGAAAGGAATACCTAAATTTTCGAGTACGGAAAATCCGGCCTCAACAACAGGTAGGTCAGAATCGGAGCCCATTAAGATGGCAACAAATGGTTTGGACATGGTAAACACTCTTTAGTCAATAACAACTTTTCAAAGGCCGCCACGCTACCTCAGCACCAGCGTGATGGCAAGCTTAAATCGGACAATATTGATCAATTCAAGGCCCGCATTGGGAATAAGACCTTTATAAGTGCCGATTATAGTACACCTGGTCAGGAGGCACTTCAGAAAATGAACCCCAAACACCCCCGCACGGAAAATGCCCTATCGATCACCCCTTCCGTCAGCCCCCCTGCACAATACTCTCTTAGTACTCCCACCAATAAGTTCTTTCATGCCTCTTCGTGGGCATAAACAGAGGCCACCGAAATATCAAAAGTCTTATATTCATCCTTTTCTGTAATGGCTACCGCCCTTCCCTGGGGGTTTTCCAAGCTGTAGATTTTTTCGCTTGCGCTTCTTTAAGCGCTTCACCAGCAATGGGGCCTACATCTATCCAATAGATAAATTCTCCTACAACCACCTTGCTGGGGACAGAAAACGAATAAACCGCATCCAATATTTTGCCGCGAAGATTATAAAATAGTTGTTCCACCGAGGTTGTCGCATAACCATCCTCAATCACTACCTTTGCATGGTGTTCATTAATTTCAAGATCCAGTAAGTTTGCACCCATGTTAATTATATGGGCCCACCTATCCTGGTGGGTGCCAGCGCAAGATCAGTACATTTTGTTATAGGTAACTACTCACCCCTCCTACATCTGTCTAAAGCGCCGCCTGAATTGCGACCAAGGGATTATGGCCTTTATTGGCCATCGTTTAGAGATAGCTGGATATTCGACAATAAGCGTATACGCACCTGGAGTTTCTAAAGCATCCTGTTAGCGCCTGCTTGACTTTAGCCAAACGCAAATCTATTTCAGCGCAATTGTTTGTAAAAGAAACGTTCGCATCTTTCGTGAATAACAACACGGCTTGCTCCTGCCTTTTTAACCTCTCCCAAAGATTGTGCGCTTCTGACTTTACCATTTTTACTCGTTGCCCATTTGGCTTGGAAGGAATCTCTGACAGTTTTTCCTCACCGCAGGTGAGAATACCTCGATAACATTTTTGCAGGTTAAGGCACTCTTTTTCTGAGAGGAATTTTTCATTTCTATTTGAAACCATCTTGCAGGTTTCTTGCAAAGCGCCTTTCATGTTCTTTGCTCACGCATAAGCATTTGAATCAAGGATAAAGGTTAATTCACGTAGCAAGTGTGGCCCATACAGCCTGTGTACACATTGATCGCAGGATGCCCAACAATCGTGAATAATGACGCCACCACAATCAGGAATGATCGAAATATGCTCTAGAAAGATTTTGTCCACATGGAGTACGGGGCTGAATTTTAATTACTGTAGAACAGCCCTTTTCAATCGGCCAGCGCGTTATGGTATATTGAAAAGATAGCTAAGTAGAGGCGCGCGTTTTGAAGAGCTTACATACAGTTCGAATATTTTTAGTTCTATCAGTTATAGTTAACGTTAGTGCACATGCTCAGAGAAGCTCTCCATTCGAACCTCCCAAAGAATCAGATACTACCTTTATAACTGATTTGGATTCTGGGCTTGACACAGGGTGCACATTTAGAAGCCACGGCCCTCTAATTATCAAAACAAAAATAGACCGGTACGTGGGAGAAGTAAACAGAGATGGACATCTAAAAGATATTGATACGCTTATAGCAAATAAAGTCGTTAGCGCAAAAGCGAAGGTCCGATTACCCGTTTATGACATCGACACTAATAACAGACCTGAAAATACACAACCAGAACACGATCGTATACTTTTCAATGGAGAAGACCTTGGCCTTCTTTCCGGTGGCAATGGCGTATGGAAATACAATGAGTTTGAGGTTGATATTCGGACTATTAAATTTCCCTCACGCGGTTTAAATGGCATCAAACCGACACCCGCTGAGAATGAAATAAGAATAAATATTGACGAATCCAGTGCATCTGAATCCTGGTGTATGGCTGTTGATTGGGTTGCGATTTCTTTTGACACAATTGCACCAATTTTACTCGTCCATGGAACCAATGCACAATCAGACACATGGGATCCCATATTTACTAACGCGCTGAATACCCGACGTATACCGTTCAGCAACGACATCAATATGGAACGCAACGGTAGCAGCGAACAAAATGCCCGTATTCTAAAAAAGCGCGTCAACGAACTAGCTAAATCGTTTGGCGCGCAATCTGTTCACTTGGTGTCGCACAGTAAGGGCGGTGTGGATTCGCGCCGCTTCTTCTCTGCTCACTACACCCCAAATCCATCTGGCGGAGAACCTAAAGTCCTTTCACTCACTACAATTAGCACCCCTCATCACGGCACTATTCTCTCTGATCTTTCTGTGAAGCATCGCACCGTTAACGATCTGGAATCGAATAACACAGATATCGAGGGGTTTTTTAAAGTCGATGGTTTATTGTCGTTCTCTGGAGAAGGGCCCAGTGGCGCTGCATTGCTACAGCAAACTACTAACAGCATGGTGGAGTTCAATTCCAACAACCCATTCCCCAGCGAAATAAAGTTTTACACAATAGGTTCTGATGCAGATATAGATAATAACGGTGCAATCACTAGCGCGGAAGCATCTCCGCTCGTGCGCATTTCCGCCGCAAATATTGGATCGATAATGTATCGGATTCTAGGTAACGGAAAAAAATACACGATTGCGCGCCACACTAATTTTAGCGGGCTAAACGAATATCATACCTTGACGCCAGTAAATACGGAAAGCTTCCAGAGAAATGATCTCGTAGTCACTGAGCAAAGCGCACAACATAGAAGTGGGTCTCGCATACTATTCGTAGACGATAACCACTCAGGAATTAAAAATGCAGGCACATTGCAAGCGGTACTAAACCAGATTACCAGCGATTTTCCCCTGCACTTCTAAAGAATGGGACCAATGAAATCATTTGCCGATAAAATATTCCCATTCTCAGTTGCGTTATTCCTATCAGTTAGCACTAGTGCGCAAGAATCAATTGAATCACTTGCTTCAGCTACTGCCATAGAGCAAGTGATCCTTCCTGTTGGCCAGGCTGACGTTGGTGGAAGCATAGTTATCGACACAAGTAGTGAAACATATCTTATATTTGGGTCACCGAGGCGAAGCTTAAACGTAACAATAACAAGCCCATCATCGATAGAGTATTCGATCGATGATCCTTCATCAAACGGAGT
>JAHRVS010000133.1 GCA_019090565.1 Gammaproteobacteria bacterium | reverse complement strand
GTGAATGTCGATTACGTTGAGAAGTTCACCAACGGCGAAGTGAAAGGTAAAACAGGGTCATTAACTGCTCTGCCTATCATTGAAACACAAGGTGGTGACGTTTCAGCATTTGTTCCTACTAACGTTATCTCCATTACCGATGGTCAGATTTTCCTTGAAACTGACTTGTTTAATGCGGGCATTCGACCAGCCATTAATGCTGGTTTGTCTGTATCGCGAGTAGGTGGTGCGGCTCAGACTAAGGTTATTAAAAAGCTGGGTGGCGGTATACGTTTAGCGCTTGCGCAGTACCGTGAATTGGCGGCTTTTGCCCAGTTTGCATCGGATCTTGATGACGCAACACGAAAGCAGTTAGAGCATGGTATCGCTGTTACTGAGTTGATGAAGCAGAAGCAATACTCTCCACTTTCTATTGCTGAAATGGCTATATCTTTGTATGCCGCCAATGAAGGTTATTTGGTAGGCGTTGAAGTATCGAAGATTGGTGATTTTGAAGAAGCCTTACATGCTTACATGAATTCAGAGCACAGCGCACTGATGAAAAATGTGAATGAGACAGGCAACTATAACGATGAAATTTCCAGCGGGTTTAAGTCTGCACTGGAAAGCTTTAAGTCTACTCAGTCTTGGTAATTGAATAAGCCTGTTGATTTTTATCTGCAGGCTTATTTGTTTTCGTTATCAGTGTGTTACTAATTGATTTTTAGTTAATTTTTTATTTATTCGGTAATATTATGGCCGGTGCAAAAGAAGTTAAAAGTCAGATTTCCAGTATAAAAAGCACCCAGAAGATTACGAGTGCGATGGAAATGGTGGCGGCAAGTAAAATGCGACGTGCACAAGATCGCATGGAAGCTTCTAAACCCTACGCAACCCGTATTCGACAAGTTGTTGCGCATTTAGCAAACTCAAACTCTGAGTATAATCACCCTTATATGACGGATCGTGAAGTCAGTAAGGTCGGTTATATCGTTGTTTCGACTGATCGCGGTTTATGTGGTGGTTTAAATATAAACCTGTTTAAGAAAACAATCGAAAGTGCTAAAAAGTGGGATGAAGAAGGCGTTAGTGCAGATTTTTGCCTGATAGGGTCGAAAGCACAGTCTTTCTTTCGTGGTGTTGGCGGTAATGTCGTTGCCAGTGTGACGGATCTTGGCGAAGCGCCCAGCATCGATGACTTAATTGGTTCTATCAAAGTGATGCTGGATGCTTACGACGCAAAAAAAATAGACCGGTTATACGTGGTCTATAACGAATTTGAAAACTCGATGACACAAGTCCCTAGCGTTCATCAACTTCTGCCTCTTAAAGCAGCAGAAGAGGAAAGCTTGGATCATCACTGGGATTACATTTACGAGCCGGAAGCAAAGCCAGTTCTAGATGCCCTGTTGGTACGTTTTATCGAGAGCCAAGTGTATCAGTCTGTGGTTGAAAATGGTTCGTGCGAGCAAGCAGCCCGTCGAATTGCAATGAAAAACGCAACAGATAACGCGGGTGATCTTATTGATGATCTGGAGCTGGTTTATAACAAAGCTCGTCAGGCAGCAATTACCCAGGAATTATCAGAGATTGTAAGCGGTGCAGCAGCCGTTTAATCAGATTTTTATTTTTTGGGCTGCAAGCCTAGCTAATTATTTTAAGAGGAAGCGACAATGAGTAGCGGACGTATCGTACAGATTATCGGCGCGGTAATTGACGTAGAATTTGATCGAAATTCTGTACCAAAAGTGTATGACGCCCTAGAAGTGCAAGAGGTTGATACTGTATTGGAAGTTCAGCAGCAAATGGGCGACGGTATTGTTCGCACCATTGCAATGGGCTCTACCGAAGGGTTGAAACGTGGTTTAGACGTGGCAAATACCAACGAACCTATTAAGGTTCCTGTTGGTGTGGAGACGCTGGGTCGAATTATGGATGTTCTCGGCGACCCTATTGATGAAAAAGGTCCCATTGGTGAGAAAGAACGTTCTTCTATTCACCGTAAAGCGCCTTCCTTTTCTGAGCAAGCCGTCAGTAATGAGCTACTTGAAACGGGCATTAAGGTTATCGATCTGGTTTGTCCTTTTGCAAAAGGCGGTAAGGTTGGATTGTTTGGTGGTGCCGGCGTAGGTAAAACTGTAAACATGATGGAGCTTATTCGAAATATTGCTATTGAACATAGTGGTTATTCGGTGTTTGCGGGTGTGGGAGAGCGTACTCGTGAAGGAAACGATTTCTATCATGAGATGAGTGAATCCAACGTACTGGATAAAGTATCTCTGGTTTACGGTCAGATGAATGAGCCTCCTGGAAACCGTTTGCGCGTAGCATTGACTGGTTTGACCATGGCAGAGAAATTTCGTGATGAAGGCCGTGATGTACTGCTTTTCGTTGATAACATCTATCGCTACACGCTGGCAGGTACTGAGGTATCCGCATTATTGGGCCGTATGCCTTCTGCAGTAGGCTATCAGCCGACACTGGCTGAAGAAATGGGTGTTTTGCAGGAACGAATCACCTCAACGAAAGCGGGTTCCATTACTTCAATTCAAGCGGTATACGTACCAGCGGATGATTTGACGGATCCTTCACCGGCAACCACCTTTGCTCACCTTG
>JAHRVS010000132.1 GCA_019090565.1 Gammaproteobacteria bacterium | reverse complement strand
CAGGCAGGATTCGCAGAAGCCAAGTTTGCTTGGGTGTATTTGGTGTCGGTGAAAAGTCTTTCAGAGTGATTCCGAATAAAGTTTATCAAGCACTTGCCTGTGATAAACCGGTAGTTACCATGAGGGGGGGTGCTTACCCTGACATGCCGGAAAATGGCGCGGGTGGAATCTACTGGAGCAAAGCTGGAAACCCACAAGACTTGGCTTTTCAGTTGGAGTTGGCGGTAGATGATCACAATAATACGCTAAGCAGCCAGGGTAAAGCTCGCTTGCTTTACGATACCTATTTTTCTAATTCAATTATTCGTAAGCGTTTAGAACAAATGCTGCCACCCTAGTACTAGGGTGTATCTCCAAGCCTGGCTGGTTGCTGAGGTTCGCAGCGTAAGGTGGAATGATGCGAAACTAGGTGGTTTACGCGCAGTGTGTGCGCGTTGTTAGCCTATTCGTCGTTAATAAAGAAGAAAGTCAGCTCTGGAACAAAAGTTATAATGAGCACTGCGGCCATCAGGACGAACATGTAGGGCAGTGTCGCCCGGTAAAGCTCCGTGATGGGTTTGTTAAAACGGTAGCTGGCAATAAACAGGTTCATGCCCACTGGAGGCGTAAAATAGCCGATTTGCATATTGGCCAGAAAAATAATGCCTAGGTGTATGGGGTGAATGTCATAGCCGATGGCAACGGGAAGCAGTAACGGCACCATGATGACAATCGCTGAAAATATATCCAGTATTGCACCCAGTAGCAGCAGAATAATGTTTAGCAGTATGAGAAAAGTCAGCTTGTCATCGATGTGGGTTTGAATTAATTCGAATAACTGTGTAGGGACCTCTGCATCGACAAGGAAATTTGTGAATGCCAAAGAGACGCCCAATATTAGAAGTATGCCACCTACAACCACCATGGATTTTTGCATGATGCCAGGCAGTTCCTTGGTGGTTATTTCTTTGTAAAGGAATAGCTCCATGATCAGAACATAGAGCGCGGTGGCGGCCGCAGCTTCGGAGACGGCGAAATAGCCACCATAAATACCGCCGAGTACAAAAATCGGCATGGGGATTTCCCAGCGAGCTTCTTTAAGTGCATCCCATGCTTCGCCCCACGAAAATGGCGTTAGGGGGGCGGGGTTGTCACGGTTGGCCCAGAAGCTGTAGAGGGCGAGCATCAGTATCATTAATGCTGCGGGCATTAGCCCAGCTAGGAAAAGGGTTTTTATTTGAACTTCTTCACCATAGCCCATTTGTTGAGCAATGATCCCGTAGAGGATCAAAGGCAAGGAGGGGGGGAGCAGTAAACCGAGGCTACCTGATGTGGTGATAAGTCCCAAGCTAAAGCGTTCGGAGTATTGGGCCTTGGTGAGCGCCGGCAGAAGCAGGGCGCCGATGGCTACAATGGTGACGCCCGATGCGCCGGTAAACGCGGTGAAGAAGGCGCAAGTAAGGAGTGAGACGAGCGCAAGGCCACTGGGCATCCAGCCGAAAAAAGCAGAGGTGAGCCGTACGATTCGTGAAGAGGTATTGCCTTCTGCTAAGAGGTAGCCTGTAAACGTAAACAGGGGCAGGGCAGAGAGCAAAGGGGTATCCGTAATGCGGTAGAGTTCAATAGTGATGACCGATAAGGGTACTTCTTGACCGTGAAACCCTAGCATTGCGGCCGCCAAGATGACGGCGAAAAGTGGCGCACCGATCAGAGCGGCCAGCAATATGGCTCCACCCATGGCGATATACATAGTTATTCCTTGCTTAGATCCGAGCTAGTTGCCGAAGAGGTGAGTATTAACATAAAACAAATGATGAAACGCAGAGTTAATACTGTGAATGCGATAGGGATGATCAGTTCACAGACCCATATAGGAATGCTGGAAAATGCCATGCTGCCGTCTTCCACTTCCAGTAAAATAAAGTCAATGCTGTGGTAGACCATAATGCCGCAAACAATGGCGGTAAAAAGAGTGCTGACAGAGCGTAGTAGCTTAAGTGTTTTGAAGTTAACCCAAGGCGAGATGATATCGATAGAGATATGAGCGTTATTTCTTCCCGCCACCATGGCGCCGGCTAGCGCTACCCATATGACCATTACTCGTATGAGGGGGTCGCCCCAGATTATGCCCGTATCGAAAATATTGCGTAGGAATATTTGTGCAACGGCCAGCAATATCATGGTCAAAAGCATGAGGGCTAGAAGACTGTCTTCGAACCAGTGGACCCGACGTAGGAGGCGACCTGCGATGGAGTCATGAAAATTACTCACTGAGGGTACTTGCCTGCTGAGAATGAAATGCATCAAGATGCAGCAGGAACTCCTCCATGATCTCGCTTGAGACCTCCCCAGACTCAATCAGGTTTTTAGCAGCGAGTTTTGCCTTAGTGTTCCAAGCGGCTTGCTCCGCTTCACTCGGAGCGGTAATGGTAATATCCTGATTTTGCAGTGCCTTGAGGGCGGCGATATTGTCTTGCCGATTCTGCTTGTCAATTTTCGTGAAGGTTTTAGTCATGACTTCACGTACTAGGGCTTGGTCGTTATCGGACAGCCGGTAAAATGCTTTTTTCTCAAGCACAAACAATGCGTAGGTGTACATTAGCGGGATGTCGGTAATGTGTTTGATTTGTGTGTGCCACTGCAGGGCGAGGGCGCCGATTGGGGAGACGGCGACGGTGTCGATAATACCTGTTTGTAGCCCTGCGAGCACATCGGGGATTGCCAGAGGAATAGGGGTGATGCCATAGGTACGAATGATCTCAAGGGAGGCCTTGTCGTCACTTGGCGCCCATACTTTACGTTGTTTTAAGTCAGCAGAGTTTGTGAGGGGGGTTTTTGACATTGCGTAGGCAAAGCCGGCTTCAGCAAGGCCAAAGCTGACGAATCCACCTTTTTCGAAGCCATCTATTATCTTTTGGTCCATCTTCGCGCGGACGTAGTCGACTTCATTGAAGTTTTTGAAGACTAGCGGAGAGTTGTATATTTGGCTATCGGCGTAAAATTTCGACAAGCTACCAGCCATGAGGGCGCCGCCGTGTAGCTGCCGAATACGAATTTTCTTTAATACGGCTTTGTCATCACCCATAACGCCGCCGGGGTAAAACTTGAACTTTACTCTACCTTCGCTGCGCTGTTTTATTTCTTTTGCGCCGCCTTTCATTGCGTTCATCCATGCTGAGCCACTGGGCGACAATGAGGCGACTTTGAATGTGGTTGCATAGCTGTTTGGCGCGCAGTAACCAAACAGAAGAAGTAGCGCCAGGGCGGTGGATTTTTTCATGATGCAGTTGTCCGGTATGTCAGTGGTTGGGGCGATTACGCAGCACCGATGATGACTGGCGGCTGAATATTGGCCTGTTGATCAAAAGTACTCGTTGCTTTCGGCGAGTAGTTTTTTTGCTTTCTTTTGTGCAAAGGTATTAATGAGGGTTAGGTCAGGTGTGGTGGCGTCGCTAGCGAGTACTTCGTTCAATAGTCTGTCGTGCAACTCCTGGTCGAATACGAGCCGGGCATAGAGCTCTGCGTACAGGGTTTTCACCAGTAAATTTTTGTTTTCAGAAAGTTCGATTGCGCGGATAAAGTGCCTTTTGCCAACCTCGGGTTTACCCCCTAGAGCAGGAGGCAGCAAAGAGGCTAAAGTACCCAGATAAAGGTGGGCGCCGCCCTTATCATGTTGCTCATCGAGTTTAACTACGGTTTCCATTATTAGTTGAACACGCGCCATCTGGGCGATAGAGTTCCAGTCATCGCTATTGGCTTGGATCCAGCTTGCCCAGCTTGAACCAAGGGTATAAATAGCACTGACATCTTTACTGTCCAAGGAGGAGAGGGAAGCTTTAAATGCTTCAAAGTTTTTTGCCCTCGAAGAGCATAGCTCCTTATTATGAAGACAGGCGGCGCGTGCGGCGTAGTCGAGGGATTTTTCGGAAAGAATTTTTGCTCTTTCTGGTTCCTCAACAAAAGCGCCTGCGTAGGCGTTAACTATTTGGGCTGCTGAGCTTAACAAGGCGCTACTGTTCGGTTCGGCTTGGATGAGGCTGTCGAGGAGAATGAGGTAGGCAGGCGTGCCTGCTTTGATGGTCTCGAGGTCGTTACTGTTTAAAATTGCCCCAGCAAGGTTGCTGCCGGCTTTTTCTCCGGCCTTGGATACGATGGTGACACAGCCTGCAACAGTAGTGATACAGAGGGTTACTAGAAGGGTGTGTCGCACTACATTAGAAATTGTTACTTTTTTGTTGAGAACGATAGACATAGCACTGCAACCAAAAATAATAAATTAAGGCCGCATATACTACCCTATACCTAAAATAGGGAATAGTGGGGAGTAGCGCCTTGGCTCAATAAATAAGCGTTTGAAAAAGCGGCAGATCTAGCCGTTGCAACGTATACTTACCATCAGTGGATGTTATGGTGACGAATGTTTTCTGCTTATTATCAGCCTGTTAGCGGTTGAACGTGTATCGAGGGTAGATAGATACTTATAGATAGAGGGATTTTATAATGGTTTTTCGAATTGAATTCGTCACCAAGAAAATCATGCTGATCAGGTGTTCATGGTATTTATCTGTTGCGTTTTTGGTGGTTTTTGCCAATCCAGTTGCGGGTGTTGAGCCTAATAACCCAGGGTTTTGGGACGGCTCTACTGATGGCAAGGCATCTGCTAACCCCCGCTTTAATGAGACAAAAAATGGCGAGGACTCATCGAAGTCTCTAGATTTGCATTACCGAGAGGTAAATAAAAAACTTAGCCAACGTGTGGCTTTTATCTCATCTGAAATCAGCAAACACTGGTCTGGTGTTGAAATATCAGGGGCATCGAAGTGGGTGGAATACGGAGCTGACTGGCGATCCAAGCGAGTGGTGGATTATAGGGCGAATGAAATACGTGTTAGCTCTCTTGATATTAGCGGCAGCCAACAAGTGAAAGCTTTCGCGCATAATGAATTGAAAATATTGCTTGGGACTACGATTCTGGCGGCTCTTCAACGTGATTCTGACCTGGGCCCTGTTACCAAAGCCATTGCTGACGAGAGCCTCGAAAAACTGGTTTTCAGTGAGTTATTTCGGTCGGAAAAACCATCCTCTAAAGATATTGCAAGGCTCGCCCAGCGATTGATGAAACAAGCCTATGTGCGGTACCAGGGTCAGCTTGCAGCGCTTGGAACAACTGAGGTGGCGTTGGTTTCTAAAGCGTCAACGTATGTGATTCCTTTGCCCAAAGATCGTATGAGGCGCAAAGCCAAGGAGTATATGCCTCATGTGAAAAAGTATGCGGATCAGTTTCAAATTCCTGCGGATGTGATGATGGCGATTATGCACACCGAAAGTCACTTTAATCCTTTGGCTCGGTCTCATATTCCTGCTTTCGGTCTGATGCAGATTGTTCCTCGTACAGCCGGAAGAGATGCAAGCCGGGTTTTGTATAATAAGCAAAAACTTTTTACAGCGGGGTTTCTTTACCAGCCAGAGAATAATATAAAAGTGGGCGCTGCGTACCTAAACGTGTTGAGTTTCAAATATTTAAAGAATATTAAAAATCCACTTAGTCGTTTGTATTGTATGGTTGCTGCTTACAATACAGGCAGTACCAATGTGGCTCTGGCTTTCACGCGGGTTCCTCGAATGCAAAAAGCCGTGGGTGTTATTAATGAGATGGGGAATCAGCAAGTTTTGATGAGGCTGATTAAATACCTTCCGAAAAAAGAGACTCGAGACTACGTTGAGAAAGTACTTAAACGCCGAGATGTTTATTCTCGGACTTGATGGGTAGCTGGGTGTTGAGAGCCATATTAATCAATACGCTGATACTGCCCCTAATACAGAGGAGTGTTTTTTTGAGCTGGAAGAAAAGGTCGCTTTTTCTGTTGTTATTGGTCTCTTTGTCAGGCTGCTCTGATCGCGCCGCGCGGCAGTCGGTTTTAGATGCGTCGTTAGAAATTCAATTGCTTAAACAGGATGTTCTTGAGCTCCAAACTGCTACGTTAGGGTATGGCGAAGTCGAATTTAAGCTGGAGAACCTGGCTTATAAATTCTCTAAAGAAGGGTTTAATCCCGTATTGAATGGGCGAGCAACCGTGATTGCGGTGGAGAGAGCTCGCCTGCCATCTATGGCGCGGGTAGAGCTTGTCTATCAGGTTTTAACTTCTGGGGATGATGTTCTAAATCGTGGCACCGTTTCGGTTTCATTGGAAAATGGGCAGGGTGAAATGAATCTCCAAGTAATTATTCCCGCCATGATGACGAATGAGGACGACATCGTTGTTCATATTGAGCCGCACAGGTGGTATCCCGTCTATCTGGCTAGCCCCACTTCTTAAGGGCTTTGTTACACCCTTTTAAGAGGGTGTATTTGCCCTCGTTCATCTCTTTCAAAACCCCCCAGCGCTTGTGCTCATGGATATAGTTGGTATTATCATGGCGGCTGGGAACCGGCGGTATAAGTGTTTCTGGTTGTAGGTGAGAGCGTAATTGAGTTTCTGTACACCGGTAAAGAGAGTGTGGTTTTTATGCCTTCTTTACTCGGTGAGCGCTTCCTGCTGTGAGCACATTCTGCTGAAAATGAGTTTTTCTCAATTTCCTTCCAGTTTGTTGAATGCCGCTTATAGACGACCATTAGTTATTGTTGAAAGCAAGTTTGGAGGCGGGCAGTATTTGGCTGCTGCGCCATTTTCATGCGGTGCTTTCTCTTGTAATGGTGGTCTTGCTAGCGTATTTTGACAAGTTGTCAAGTCAGAATTATAAAACAAAAACAACTTAAACCAATGGAGCGCTATATGTCGAGACAACCACTTGAAGAGGGCTATTTCGTGATTCACGAGGATGGCTCACCTGCTTTACTGGGTTCCTACAGTAAAGCTGCTGATAAGCACTATTTCCCCATTCGTAAGCAATGCCCTATCACAGAAGAGCCTGTGGAAACGGTTGAATTACCGACTGAAGGTGTTCTTTATTCTTGGACCTACATTCATATGCCTGTTATGGGAGCCACTGAAATGGGCTTTGGCGGCACGGGTGTGGGTCAAATTGATCTGCCAAACGGCGTGCGCATTCAGGCGAACCTAAAAGGTAAAGAGGGTGATTGGGAAATAGGGATGAAGATGAAACTTGATCTCCAGCCTGTTGTAAAAAAAGGCGATGTAGAGCTTTGTACCTTCTGTTTTGCAATTGCATAACCTAACTAATAATTAAAAATTGGAGATTTAGACATGATAGAAGACATCTATGTCATTG
>JAHRVS010000131.1 GCA_019090565.1 Gammaproteobacteria bacterium | reverse complement strand
CTGCAGTCAGTGCCAGGGTCTATTGCGCTACCGTCAATGGTGTTGTAACTGCCCGCATTAACACCTGCAGGGTTGGCGCGCATACGTTCAGTCATGTCATAAACAAAATAGCCGGCAAGAGAGCGTAACTCGGCATTACTGACATTTTTGGCGCTTACCATTTGCAGAGTAATAAGCCCCATTATCCCAATGGTGATGATGACTAATGTTACGAGCACTTCTATTAAGCTAAAGCCACGTTTTCTTGAAAGCATTTGTTTTACCTCCTAAGGGCAAGTCACGTCTGAAATGTAAGTCAGGCCGGAAACCAACACGGTCAGGCTTCGCCCCGTTTCGGCTGTTCGGTTATCGCAGAGGGTTAAGGTGTCGCTGGGCGAGACAATCCCTGTGCCTGTGAAAATAAAAAAGGGGTTGTTTCCCGCTGAGTTGATACTCATCGTGTCGTGAATCGGCTCCCAAATGCGCAGTTCTTCCCCTGCATCGCGGCTATTTGTCGTGCCACCAGCAGCATCGACCCATACCATCACGCCACCGCCGGTACCGGCAACGCCAACATGAACACTGTTACCACGTTTGACGGCCTCCGTTCTGGCGTAGGCAAAAGCACCTAACAAGGCATTCGCTTCGCTGCGCATACGGCTGTCTTTGGTCATCTCTATGAAACTGGGCGTGGCCATGGAAACGAGAATGCCGGCGATAGCGATGACCACCATTAATTCAATCAGCGTAAAGCCAAGCGCCTTACGCAATAAGGTGGTTCGATGTTGCTGACCTGCATTAGCTATCTGTATTTTTGAATTCACCATCATGCGCTAGGGGCTACCCTCATTAAGAAAACGTGGCTGTATAAATTAACTATAGGAGATTAAATAACAGCCAGTACTTAAATAGAGTGATGAGAGCGGCAGTATTGCGTAACGGTGTGTTACGGCTGTTGTGTTTATGCAACAACGTTACGAAATGTACCGAAATATTTAAGCGCTAAATGCCGAGCAGTTTGAACATTGATTCTTCAAGTGATTGTAATATCGGAAGAATAGGCAGCGTACATCGGTAATCGCTTATGACAGACGTGGGGTCTTGTGCTTTTTGTACTCAACATATGTTTACATCGCATTTTTGTTGGTTGCGGTGTTTGTTGACGAGATAAAGGCGCTCTAAAAATAAGGGCAAGGCCTGTGTGTTTAATTATAGAAGGTGAGTACAAAATCAATGTGTGCGTTTGTAAACACGCACGTTTTTCAACAAGATAGTATACTGTGGTGATCACCGTTAAATAGCTGATTAGGGTTTTATGGACAACACCTTGCTTGAAGACAAGCTGGCCGCACTTTCACCTCTGCAGCGTGAAAAATTATTACTTAAAATTCGCCAATATAAAGGCAAAAGCCAGTCACTGTCGGCGAAAGCTCAAATTAAAAAAAGTGCCAGAGGCGCGCAAAGCCCTTTGTCTTTTTCACAACAGCGTTTGTGGTTTTTGGATCAGTACGAGGGGCAAAACCCCAGTTATAACATGCCAGCCATGTTACGCCTCGAAGGTGTGCTGAACCACGAGGCATTGATCGCGGCTTTTCGTACAATGATTGCCCGCCATGAGATATTGCGGACCCGCTTTTGTGAGTTCGAAGGTTCAGGCCATCAAACGGTGGCAAGCAGCCTTGAGCCCGCACTGAGTTTCGAAGATGTAAGTAAGACGGGTGCCGACAAGGCAACAATTCAACAAAAGTCCTCACTTTTTTTTGAGCAGGTGTTTGATCTGTCGAGCTTGCCTCTGTTTCGTTGTCTTGTTCTCAAGCTTGATGAAAACAAGCATGTCATGTTGTTGAGCTTTCATCATATTATTTTTGACGGTTGGTCGGTGGGTATTTTTAGTGCAGAGCTGGCGCATTATTACAACAGCTTTTGCCAAGGGCGCGCACCGAGTTTACCCCCGCTGCTGATTCAGTATGCCGATTATTCTCACTGGCAACGTGAAATCCTCAATGACCTGCGCATCGAAAAAGAGTTGGTTTTCTGGAAAGCCTATTTGGCTGATGCGCCAGAAATGCGCATTCCTTTTGATTTCCCCCCACCCCAAACGCTCAGTCACAAGGGCGCACGGCTCCCCGTGGCGCTGTCGTTATCATTGAGCGATGAGCTTAGGCGTTTATGTCAAAATCAGGGTGTCACCCTATACAGTGCTCTGTTGGCGGGTTTTATGGTGCTGTGCGCCCGTTATAGTGCTGAAAATGACGTAGTGATTGGCACCCCTGTTGCCAATCGGGGGCATGCTGAAATTGAACCCTTGATTGGTTTTTTTGTGAATACCCTGGCCATCAGGCAAAAGGTGTTACCCGAGCAAAGTTATTTCGCGTTACAGCAAGCTTTACAGAGAAATTTGCGGGATGTGTGGCAGCACCAAGCCCTGCCATTTGAAAAGTTGGTCGATGAGTTAGATGTTCCCCGTGTGAAAAATAGCACGCCGCTTTTTCAGCAACTGTTCGTTTGGCAAGGCGATGATGGCTTGAATGTCAATCTAGATGGCCTTGATGTTTTTCCTGAATTACCAGCGTTAAACACAGCGAAATTCGATTTCACTCTCACCCTCAGTGAAAATGCGGGGCGTATAGTGGGGGAGCTGGAATACCGAACGGGTTGTTACCAAGCTGAAACCATGGCCCGTTTTGCTGCGCATTTTCAAACACTGATGGGGCAGTTGATTGCAGCGCCAGAGCGTCAATTGGCTGAAATTAGCTTTCTTACGATGGATGACGCCGCGCTGCTAGAATCCTTCAACGCAAGTAACGCCATCGCCGACTGGGACGAAACAGATGTGGTGACGCGCTTTGAAAAACAAGTGCGTGTGTACCCCAAGCGTATTGCGGTGAGTCATGGCGATGATGCCCTCAGTTACGAAGGGCTGAATCAGCAGGCAAACCAGCTTGCACATTATCTTGTTGAACAAGGCGTTCAAGAGCGCGAGCACATTGCCTTGGTATTTGAGCGTGGTACGCAGCTAATTACGGCAATTTTAGCCGTATTGAAATGCGGCGCCAGCTACGTGCCGGTTGACCCCAACAGTGCCGCCGTTCGAAATGCCATGATTTTAGAGGATGCGCAGGTTGCGCTCATTCTCAGCGATCGAGACTTTCAACATTCTGCTTTACCCTGCGTGGATGTTTCTTCGACTTTGCTTGAGTTGGCGAACTATTCACAGGCCAATTTAGCCAAAAAAATTCCGCCTAATGCCCCGGCATATATGATTTATACCTCCGGCACCACGGGCAAGCCCAAAGGGGTGTCGATTAACCACGAAAACGTCACGCGGCTTTTTAGTCAAAGCAGTGACGTGTTTGAATTTTCACACACCGATTGCTGGTCATTGTTTCATTCCTATGCCTTTGATTTTTCCGTTTGGGAAATATGGGGCGCGTTGTTATTTGGCGGCCGCTTGGCGATCGTACCGTTAGAAATGACCCGTGAACCTGAGCAGTTTTACGACTTCATCGCAGCACAAGGTATTACGGTGCTCAATCAAACCCCCGCCGCTTTTAATCAATTGGTTAGCATTGACAACGAAAAAGAAGCTTCCAATCAAGCGCTGCGTTACGTGATTTTTGGTGGCGAAGCCCTCGATTTTCCTCAGCTGCAACCTTGGGTCGCGCGTTACGGTTATGATCAGCCAAAATTGATCAATATGTACGGCATCACTGAAACCACCGTGCATGTGACGTGGCATTTAATTAGCGAAAATGATTTCCTTAATCCCATTAGTAATATTGGCCGACCCTTGGCTGATTTAAGTATTTATTTGTTAGATGAGCTTGGCCAACAAGTCCCTTTAGGCGTGCCGGGCGAAATGTATGTTGCTGGACGAGGGTTGAGTAGTGGTTATTGGCAACTTGAAACACTGACAGCCGAACGATTTATTCATAAAACCATTAATGGTGAAAAAAAGCGGCTGTATAAAAGTGGCGATTTGGCCTATTACACCCCTCAGGGTGATTTGATTTATTTGGGCCGTAATGACGAGCAGGTGAAAATACGCGGCTATCGGATTGAATTAGGCGAAGTGACTGCGCAACTAACAGCTTGTCAGGGTGTGCACGAATCGGTAGTGATCAGTGATCAAGCCAAAAAACAATTATTGGCGTTTGTGGTATTTGATAATGATACCAAAGAGGGATCACTTGCGGCGCTGAGAAAAGAATTGGCCGAAAAGCTGCCCCAATATATGCAGCCTGCGTTTATGTATGCGCGCGAGAATTTGCCCTTAACCCATAATGGCAAGATAGATAAAAAACAATTGCTGCTTCAGCATGAAACCATCCTAGTGCAGGGCGCCACAAGCTCAGAACAAAACAATGCATCGCCGCGCAGCGATGCCGAGGCGCTTTTGGTAGATATCTGGCAAGATGTGCTGGGCCTTGAGTGGGTGGGGGTTTTTGACAACTTTTTTGAGCTCGGTGGCGACTCTATTTTGTCACTACAGATTATCAGCCGGGCAAAAAAAGCCGGCCTTTCACTGAGTGTTAAGCAGCTTTTTGCACACCAAACTATTTCTGAATTGGCAGAAGTGGCGAGTACCTCGTCTGAAATAGTTGTTGCGCTGCAAGACGCTCTGAAAGGGGAGGTGGCGCTTAACCCGATTCAGTCTTGGTTTTTTGATCACTGCGATAACGGCAATATAAAAAATAGTGATTATTGGAACCAGTCGCTGATATTCAAATTACGCTCATCAATCAGTTATGAACAAGTGGTGCATGCGTGGGAGCAAATACTGGCGAAGCACGACCAGCTGCGCTGCTATTTCAAACTTGGCAGCACTGGCTGGGTGGGTCACTTTAAGGATTCGCTAGACATCCGTCAGCTGGTATTTGAACGGCAGTGCGAGGAGAATAAAAGGGGTGAGGTAGCGAATGGCTTTGAAGCGAATTTAAATATTGAAACCGGGGTTTTACAGCAAGTTGTATTGCTGCGCTGCCCTGGGCAAGATTATCTTTTTGTGACGGCGCACCACCTCTTGGTTGATGGCGTGTCTTGGCGTATTATTCTTGATGATTTTCAGAGTTTGTTGGTGGCGCCGCAAACAAACTTGGGGTTAAAATCCAGTTCTTTTCTTGAGGCAAATAAAGCCTTGCAGGCACGTATTGACCAAGGCGAGTGCGATGAGCAAATTGCCTATTGGTCAGAGCAACTATTGCCTAGCGAGGGGGTTTTTACTGAAAACAAAAAAACAGGGAGCACCGTATTAAAGGGGAGCGATACGCGTTGCCTTGATCGTCTTCATACGCGCAGCCTCACCCAAGAGGCGCTTAAGAATTTCAATATTGAGTTCAATGAACTGCTTATTACAGGTTTGTTGTTAAGCCTTCAAAAAATAAATGGGGCTGAGAGTTTCCGTATTGATTTGGAAAACCACGGGCGATCAACGAACGATGAAAAGATTGACCTTTCGCAAACTGTCGGCTGGTTTACGGCGCTTTATCCGCAACGATTTATTGCGCCCAGACACCGTGCCATTGGTGATTATTTAATTTCGGTGAAAGAGCAGCTGCGTGCTGCACCGGAACAAGGTTTGGTATACGGTTGGTTAGCAAAGCAAAACAAGTGCGCCAACTTAAATGCCAGCCCAGCAGAGGTTTTATTTAATTACTTGGGCCAAGTTAACCAGCAAAGCAACGACGTGTTGGCATGGGATGAAACTACCCACCTTCAACAAATTGCGACGAACAATGCGGCCATTTATCCCCTTGAAGTGAATGTTTCTATTCGCGACGATGTGCTGAACATTCAATGCCATTATGACGCGCAACGCCTTTGTAAAAAAGTCGTTACAGAGTTTTTAGATGCTTATGTCTCCTTACTTCAACAGCTGGGTAGCTACTGCTTAGAGCCGACGCACTTCGCTTATTCGAAAAGTGACTTCCCCTTACTATCGTTGGCCGATGAGACGTTGGCTGATGATACGTTGTACGGTGTTTGCCACAGCCTGACTCGGGGTGACCACAGCCGTGAGCTTGAAAGTTTGTACCCGTTGTCACCCATGCAGGAAGGGATGCTTTTTCATGCCCTGCATGATGAGAGTGGTGAAACGTATTTCGAGCAGATGAGTATAAAAATTGTCGGTGAATTAAATCAAACTGCCTTGCAAGAAGCTTGGGCCTTAACCTTGGCCCGGCACCCGATATTGCGCACCGGCTTTACTTGGGATGGTTTGCCCCAAGCTTTGCAATTTGTACGCAAGAGCGTTGATAAACCCATTCGCTTTTACCCACGGGGCGGGCAGCCCTCATTGGCAGTATTCTTATCCAGCGAACGTGAGGCGGGTTTTGATTTAGGGCAGGCTGGGCTCATGCGCATTGCTGTGCTGCCTGCTGAGGTCGAGGGTGTTTACCTGGTCTTTAATTTCCACCATCTTATCCTCGATGGCTGGTCTGTCTCGTTGGTATTAAGTGACTTGTTTCGTTTCTACCGAGGTTTGTTGGCAGGCGAGGGCTTTGCCCCTCAAGTCGGCCCGCAGTATGAGCCATTTATTCGTTATTTGTCGCAAGAAGACCCTAACGAAGCGGAGGTATTTTGGCGTGACTATTTGGGAGATTTTGAGCGCGCCACCCCCCTGCCTTACGGTGACACCCATTTGTCGCTTAACGAAAAAACCGCATCCGAGGGCTATCAGACCGGGGGTTATCAGACAGAGGTATTGTGTTTTTCTGAGTTAAATACCCAGCACCTTGAAAATTTTTCTAAGCGCCACCACCTGACTTTAAACACACTTTTTCAGGCAGCGTGGGCCTACTTGTTAAGCCGCTATGCGGGTGACTCCACAGTGGTTTTTGGTGCAACGGTGTCAGGGCGGCCAGCCCATTTACCACAGGTTGAGCACACTGCTGGCATGTTTATTAATACGCTGCCGGTGTGTGTGGATGTGCCCGCTGGGGTAGAGCGTGATGATGCTATTTCTATACGCCAATGGCTAGAAAAAATTCAACAACAACATGTGGCCATGCGGCACTACGAATCTACCTCGTTGCGTTCTTTACAGCAAATGTGTGGTTTGGCCGGTGGTGAATCGCTTTTTGAATCCATTGTGGTGTTTGAAAATTATCCAGTTGATCAAGCCTTGTCAGCGGCCGATATGCCCTTTGAAGTCGGTGCGGTGGAGGCGGTGTGGAAAACCAACTTTCCGCTGACCCTGATTTTTGTACCGGGCAAACAGCTCACCATGAAAATTTCTTACCAAGAGGATCGATTTAGCACAGCGAATATTCAACGCCTGATGGCACAGCTTCAGCAGACACTGGAAAATTTTATCGAAAAGGCTGAACGGCCAGTGCAAGAAATTAATCTGCTCAGTCAGGCTGAAAGGGCGCGTATGCTGCAGCTCTGGAACCAGACAGTAGGGCCCTATCCCTCTGAAAGTGCAATGGGGGTGGCGTTTGACGTGATCGTTGCCAAAGACCCTCACCATCCCGCAATTTGGTTTGAAAACGAAGTACTGTCATACCAGGGCCTTTCTCAACGTGCTAACCAGCTTGCCCACCACTTGCTTGCGCAGGGGGTGGGGGCCGAAACCGTGGTGGCTTATTGCGGTGAACGTTCGGTTGATATGTTGGTGAGCCTCTTGGCGATCGTCAAGGCTGGAGGGGCCTACCTAGCTTTAGACCCTGGCCACCCTGACGAACGGCTGCAATACATGCTTGAAGATTCGGCCGCTAAGTGGGTGATGGTTAGCGCTAAACAGAGAGAGCGGTTTGAGGGGCTATTGGCGGCGGATAAACCCTTACCGGTGATTGATTCCGCGGTGAGCTACCCTGATTTGCCGACCCAGTCGCCCATCGTAGCAATACGTCCCGATCAGCTCGCGTTGGTGATCTACACCTCGGGTTCAACGGGGCAACCCAAAGGCATTGAGCTGACGCATCGTAATGTGCTCAGGTTGGTAAAAAACAGCAATGTGGTGGACTTTAATCCACAAGTCACGCTTTTGCATTATGCGCCGATTGCCTTTGATGCGGCGACTTGGGAAATATGGGGCGGGCTGCTTAATGGGGCAAAATTAGTTGTGGCGCCACCGGGGCACCTTGACCCTGAAAATTTCGACCGACTAATCAGGGAGCAGGGCATTAGCCATGCTTTTTTAACCACGGCACTGTTCAACACCTTGGCAGAGTTTTCTCCCGAGGCCATGAGTAAGTTAAAAGTGATCATGACAGGCGGCGAGGTGGCCAATGCTGACCGAGTGCGTCACTTACTGCGAGCTTGTCCGGGATTGCGGTTTATCAATCTTTATGGCCCCAGCGAAAATACCACCTTAACCACCTATTTTGCGACTGAAAATGCCGATGACATTAGCCTGAGTGTGCCCATTGGCGTGCCGGTTTCGAATACTCAAGTCTATATTCTTGATCAAAACCTACAGCCCGTATCGGTGGGCATGGTGGGTGAGCTGTGTACTGCCGGAGACGGTGTTGCGAGGGGTTATCGATTTAAACCAGCATTGACAGCCAAGGTCTTTGTACCAAACCCTTTTGCTAAAGTGCACGGGCATGGGTCAGTTTTGTATCGCAGTGGTGATATGGCCCGCTACCGTGCCGATGGCACCATCGAGTTTTTGGGTCGAGCAGACCAACAAGTAAAAATTCGAGGTCACCGTATCGAGCTGGGTGAAGTGGAAGCCGCCTTAAATCAGGCGAGCGCCCAGCTAGAACATGGTACTTTGCATGAGGTGGTGGTGCGGGCGAAAGAAATTGGCCGTGGTAAGCACTTGGTGGCCTGGGTGGTACTCAATGAAGCATCTAACCTAGATGCCTTGAAAGAAAAAGTGGCAAATTCTTTACCCGCTTATATGGTCCCTTCTTATTGGGTGTGTGTGGACAAGCTGCCCCTGACCCCTAATGGAAAAGTGGACCACCGCGCTTTGCCGGAGCCAGAAGCTGAGCGCGTACACCTTGCACAATCTCTTCCCCAAAGCGACATGGAAAAAGCGCTTGCTGAGATATGGGAAAACCTTCTTGGTGTGACGCAGGTGGGGGTAAACGACAACTTTTTTGCACTCGGTGGCGACTCCATTTTGTCCATACAAGTAGCAAGCCGGGCCAAGCGGGTAGGGATTCACATCTCTACGAAGCAACTGTTTGAAAATCAAAGCATTGCCGAGCTAGTAAAAGTGGCTGGGCAGGTAGAAAGCCTGATTGCACAACAAGATGCCCTGACCACTCAGGTAGTACTGACACCGGTTCAGCACTGGTTTTACGAGCAAGCCTTCGAGCAAGCACAGCATTGGAATATGTCGTTGCTGCTTAAGCCGGCCATGGCATTAAGGGATGATGTCAGTGTCCAACAGGCTATTTCTAATACCGAGCAAGCCGTGCAAGCACTGGTAAGCCAGCATGACATGCTGCGGGCCTTCTACCCCGATGCCGAGCAACGGTATCTGCCACTGGATTGGCAACACCCACAAATGCAGCGCATTTTTTCGATAGAAACATTTACAGAAAGTGACGGTGATTTTGCGGCGCTATTGGAAAAATCTTTGCAGGGCGCACAAAGCAGCTTAGACCTCGAAACGGGGCCGCTATTTCGCGTTATTTGGATTCAAATTGGCG
>JAHRVS010000130.1 GCA_019090565.1 Gammaproteobacteria bacterium | reverse complement strand
GGTGCTGCTACAAAGAAGCATCCTGTATTCCTGATCGAAACTTTTTGCGGTATTCAGCAGGCACCAATTTCACTTCTTGTTTAAACAAACGCCGGAAACTCCCCACGTTTTCATAACCAATTTGAAACGCGATATCCTCTATTGCATTACTAGTATCTTCCAGTAAAACCTTTGATTTCTCAATGCGTATTAATTGTAAGTATCTCGTCGGCGTGAAACCAAGTGCGTGTTTAAAGCGACGATAAAATGTTCGCTCGGCTAAACCAGAGTGTTGTATCGCCTGATTGATCGCCCCAGTAGATTTGAAATGTTCCGCCATCCATTTTTGTGCATCAAGGATTGCCTTATCATTATGGTGTGACGGCGGCAAACTGGTTGCGTAAGACGATTGCGGGTTTTCATGCCGGTCAAGTAGAAACATTTTGGCAACGTGGTTGGCAGCTTCTAGGCCAGAGAACCGCTCTATCAAAAACAACACCAAGTCATGCCAAGCACTGCCCCCGCCAGCGGTAACAATATTATTGTCATCAACCAGTATGTGGTCCTCAACAACTTCAATATCGGGGTATTGTTTTTTTAACAAATCTTGAAAGGCCCAGTGTGTGGTGGCGCGCTTATGGTTAAGCAACCCCGTACCTGCGAGAAAAAAAGTACCGGTACAGACACTAGCAATGATGCAGCCCTTTGCGGCCATATCTTGAAACCAATCAACAAGGTCCTGCGGTAATGTTGGCCCAGCGCCTAAAATGGCAAAAGAGGGAATAAAAATTAGATCTGCCTCTTTAATGTCACGCCAATTATTTTTAACCGGAAACTCAATGCCATTATGGCAACGAATTTTATTCCCGTGAGTGGTGACGGTTTCAACTTCAAAACAAGGAAGGGGGGCTTGCGCATTTATAAAATTCCACGATACACCCGCCGAAGTAAACACATCCATCGGCCCGGTCAGGGTTGAAGGCATACAGTTGTCTGGCGCAAAGAGTACGATTTTTTTCATAATTAGCGGTTGTTTGGCAATTTAAGCATTATTTTGGCATTTTAAACTCTTGCGGCCAAGCCCCAATAGTAAAAGAATGAGCATCTTGTCGTCTATTAGATATTAAGTGTAGATGTTACGTGACGTTACCAACGTAAACGCATCTTAAAATAGAAGGGCGTTTTTAAGCAGCTCTCAACATACAAAATAATGGGGAACCACCATGGCCTATACAATCGACACGCTCGCACCGGATTTTTCTGCAACGCTCGTCAATGGCGAAGCAGCTCAACTTACAGAAATGATTAAAACCCAATCCGTGTGTGTCATTTTTTTGCGTTTTCTTGGCTGCCCGCTTACCCGGTTGCGTTTGGCGGAATTGGAAAAAGAAATCGAAAAATACGAGATCAATGAGCTTAAACTAATTGTGGTATTTGAAAGCACCGTAGCCCGCACAGAAAAGTACATGACTCGCAAAGGCTTGACCATGGACATCATCGTCGACGAACAACGTAAGCTGTACGACCTATTCGATGTGCAACCAGGAGGGCTTAAAACCATGCTCAATCCGAATATGCTTAAAAAGGCCGGCGAGGCCACTATCAAGGGACACATGCATGGCGCCTTTGAAGGAAATGAGCTGCAGCTGCCCGCTGCATTTATTATCAATAAAGAACAAAAATTCAGCTACGTTAACTACGGCGAGCATCCTGCAGATGCCGTAGCGACTGACAGCATTTTATTAAATATGACCGCCTAACGCGAACCCCACAAAAGCGCACTTCTCGCGAGAGAGGCAGTAAAGAGGTCGGCAAATATGCCCGTTTGAATTTTTGATGGTCGACTGGCGTAGTAACAATAAAAGAGGTTTCCCGTGGACGATTATTTAGTAATTGGCAGTGGTTTTGGTGGCAGTATTGTCGCGCATAAGCTGGCACTCAGTGGCGCAAAGGTGTCCTTGATTGAGCGTGGCCCCTGGCGCGATACCATGCCAACGCGCTCGATGGGCATTCCCTCACGAAAGCCTTTTCCACAAGGTGGCAAGCTGTATACCCATGCCTTGCGAACACTTCACTTACCCTACTTACCAAAAAAAGGGCTCACTCTTAATAAAGACGGTCTATTTGAGTTTCTCTACAACAAAGGGGTATGGATGCTGTGCTCCTCTGGTGTAGGGGGCGGCAGCCACGTCTATGGGGGCTTACACATGCGGCCCCTTAGAGATGACTATTGGGACGGCCATTGTGATGAAGTAACCGCTGCTGATATGGAGCACCACTATCAAAATGTCATGGGCCGATTTGGTTCACGTGTTCCTGATGAATCAGATCAAATCCCCAACAGCCTGCTTGACGTATTCGGTGACACCCCTGAGCTTTGTAAAAGCACCTTGGCAAACCCTGCAAGTGGTTTATTAATGCCGAAAATACCCGGCAGCCCCTCAATGGTAACGCAAGAAGACGGCATTGAACGTCGGGAAGTCGACTGGAGCGGCATGCATATTCTTGGCTCAGAAGATGGCGCGAAAAGTACGCTTGATTTTGTTTACCTCGAAGAGGCGATTAGAAAAGGGCTCAAGGTGCTCGATTTACATGAAGCGCTTGAAATAAGGCGAGTGAAGGTGGGGGGCGAAGACAGCTACGAAGTGGACCTTAAAGACCACCATACGAAAAAGCTGC
>JAHRVS010000129.1 GCA_019090565.1 Gammaproteobacteria bacterium | reverse complement strand
TATTATTATTGATTTTTAACAACCCATTTAAACGTGAGACCCATAACCACTCAACGTTTCAAGCGAACGGAACGGTATGCAACCAGTTATTGTCCTGACACACCGTAAAACCGAATTTCGCTTATGCGGCGGGCATCTGTACTTACATACAAACACCCAATTTTTAAGGAGTGGATCTAGGGGGGGTTATATTATCGATTACGCTTCAATCTGTTTTTAGAGAAATCTTTTTCAGTGAAATTCTGATTAAATTCATAATTGCCAGACACCACAAACCTCGACTTCTTATTCGTTTGATGGTTTACCATACGGGTTGTATGAGGCCGCCAGAATCGCTTCAAGTAAAGCTGATAGTCTTCGAAAAAAACACTCTTTTCTAACTTGCCTTTTTTGTCATAGAAATCAACTCTTAGATAGATATGCTTTTTTTCATCTACCCACACAACTTGCCGACTGTAACCACTTTTTGGGTCTAGCGGGATAACCTCTATTTCATACGCAGGCACACTTTCAAGTTTCGTTTCCTTTATAAATCTATAGGAATAGTCTTCTAATTCGCGTATCGCCAAATCTTCAAATGTAAATTCACTACCAACAAAAGCAGACACTTTTGCGCCAGGCGCTATACGCCTGACACGCTTCAAGTTCGGGAGATACATCCACTGCATATCATCATCGTTTTTTATTCCATGGGTAAGTAGAGAGATACCCTTGCTGTCTTTAGGCTCACTAAAAACAATCAGTGTTTTGTCTCCGTGTACGTCATCTCCCTCGAGATTGGTCGTACTCATTACACGCCTATTTTCCTTTCCTAGCGCATTAGTAAGGATTAATTCTTGGCGCCATATAGAACTACTAAACCCATCATCCTGATGGTCGACAGCATTAATGATATCTTTACCTCGACCCGCCGTAGCAAGCGCACTTACAAAAAAGCTTGCTGTTATAAAAACAACAAGCCCGCTTTTTAGCTGTGATTTCATTGATTAACTCCTTCAATTATCAGGATGCTTTCTAAGCATTTACACACGTCACCACTTTAGAGAAACCTCAGATACAAGAACAACTAGTTGTTCTTGTATCTTTATTAAGAAATAATTGTGATACATGGTTTTTCGAAACGGGGTGATAGTGATGGATTTCAACAAAGCGCGAACCTTTGTAGAGGTGGTAGATAGAGGGGGGATAACTGCTGCCGCCAGTCACTTGAGGCGCACCCAACAGGCAATATCAATGCAAATCAATAATTTAGAGAGCGACTTAGGGCTCTCGCTGCTGGTTCGGCAAGGCCCAAACATTGTCCTAACGGCCGATGGAGAGGAGCTCTACCAGCTATTCAAGGAGCACTTGGTGGTAATTGAAGGCCGTGTGCAACACTTACAGACGGATAAAACCAAAGTATCGGGTGTCATCCGTGTTGGGACATGGCTGGAGTTATCTGTTGGCTATTTGCCCGAACTAATCCGCGGTTTTTCTGAAATACACCCCTTGGTGACATTTGAAATTTTCATTGCGCGCGACAATGGCTTGGAAGCAATGTTAACCGCCAATAAGATCGATATAAGCTACCAGTTGTATGTAGAGAATCAACGAATTTTCAAGAAAACCCCCGCGCTGAGAGAGATATTGCTACCGGTTGTTTCCAGAGAATATATAACGAAATACGGCTTACCTAAAACGGTGGAAGACACATTGGACATGCCTCTTGTCGATTACCACCCTGGATATTCCACCTATAACCCTTGGATCAAGAAAAATCGCGCAGACTTACTTTCGGCCGCTCAAAATAAACCAAGGTTTATTGAGGTATCTAACAACACCGTACTTAAACAACTGCTTCTTCAGGGCTTGGGGATGGGCTTCCTTTGCAAATCGACAATTCAAGAAGAACTCAGTTCTGGGAAGCTTATTCCTCTTTCATTTCCTAATTTGAACAACTCTAGCTGGGCGGAGTTTGATATTGTTTATAAACGAAAGCACAGCTTGGGCTTTGTGCATCAGGAATTTATTAAATACGCCCTTGAAACACGTACGGCTCTCGAAATTCCCTAACTGTTCAGAAATGTCCAGTTATTAATCTTGCGCTGGCGGGCCGGCATGCGCGCCTTTATTAATCAGTAGGCGGGTTATTTGCTCTCTTTTCTTGGCGCCAATCTACCTTTTCACCGCAGTGGGGGCAGCGATTATTTAGGGCGACTTTCATCTCTTTTTCAATATTCGTGACCACTCTGCCCGTTTCTTTTTCTATCTGTTTGCTTCGGCTGTAGTCAATAATAATATCAGCTTCGTCTGCATTAAGGCCCAAGTCTGCGCGCGTGTCTTTTAATTTTTTTTCTTCGGCTGGGGTGATGATGCCATCCATCATCACATCTTCCACCAGCTTTTCGTAATGGGCGCGCCGCTGGCGTAATGCTTCATTGAAACCTGAGGCTAACAAGCCTGCCGGAAGCGCGACGATACCGATGCTGATGATGCTGATAATGGCCGCCAAGACCTTACCCATTGCCGTAATGGGTGTGACATCACCGTAGCCAACACCTGTCATGGTGATAACCGCCCACCACATGGCGGCGGGAATACTACCGAATGCCTCCGGTTGGGCTTTATGCTCAGCAAGGTAAGTGAGACTAGAGGCCATGATCACCAACATGCAGAGCACGAACAGTGCCGCCCCAATGGATCGAGCTTCATCGGACAATACCTTGAGTAGTACCGACATGGAGGAGGAATAGCGCGTTAACTTAAACACACGAAGCAGTCTGAGCACACGCATAAAGCGAAGATCGACAGGGAGAAAGTAACCCATATAAAAGGGCATTATTACGATAAGGTCGATTAAGGCCATTGGTGTAAGCATATAGCGTAGACGCCCCCAGAAAGGGTGGTCGTAGCCTTTTTCGGTATTTTCTACTGCGCTCCAGACACGGGCAAGGTATTCGACGCTAAAAATAAGAACAGAAAAAATCTCAAAACCATCAAAAAAAACCTGATGCGTGTTTTGCAGGGACGGCAGCGTTTCGAGAATAACAGAGATAACATTGAGTGATATTAAGGTGATTAGAAGCGTGTCGATAACTCGGCTTAAGCGATCG
>JAHRVS010000128.1 GCA_019090565.1 Gammaproteobacteria bacterium | reverse complement strand
GCGTGCAGCATAAGCCCGCCGCTTCCAATAGCCAGGTCACTATTTTCAATGCTTGCGAGGGTATCCCCACTAATAACATTGTCACTCACGACGCCCGTCGCACTCGCGATGCCGCTGGAAGTGCTCTGTAGCAGGAGGCCAGAAGCATCAAGGGCCGACCCTTTAACACTGGCAGTAGTCGCTTCAATTACCGTATTTAAAGCCACGCCTATCGCTTGAGAGTCAATATTGGCCGTTACACCACCAGAAGATTGCGCCTCTATTTTTACGCTGCCTTCGACATTGACATTTGTTTCAAGCAACAAGTTAGGGGTGACGCTGTTGTTGGTTATTTCTGTCCCAATGTAGGCATCGATCGTTCTTGAAATAGAGTTGGTTTGTGAGATTAACGAAAGGTCAAAAGAACCAACTAAGCCACTTAAGATGCCATCTTGGGATACCTGCGAATCGACGCTACTACTGTCTATAGCTTGCACCAATAAACTGGCAGGCTCACCCATCGATACTGCGGCACCCCCTATTTCGATCGTTGCCGCTTCATCAATCCCCGCTTGAGTGATATTCGTCACCGTTACAGCGTTCACGCCCGTAAGTATTTCACTCAGGTCTACGTCAACATCACCTGTAATGGTGGATGTTATTTGCATGGCATCAGCGGTGAGCGTGGCAGTATTATGAACAGCAGCAATTGCAGTGGAACTTGTAACAACTTCAATATTCGTTAGGCCACCACCCCCATCCTCGACGTCAGTACTATTGTTGACATGGGAATCTATGTTTAGTTTGCCGCTTGCAGTCAATACACCGCTCACATCAATCTGAGCGCGAGCATTACTGGTGAGTGTGCCCGAATCAAGCGCCGACGTTAACAGGGCCCCTGCATCGGCAGACAAGGTGATGGTTTCTGCGCTAATTACTGCAGCGCTTTCAACAGTGATTGTAGCCAGCGCATCAACACTGCTGCCATCTGCTTTCTGGCTATCGGCAATGAGTGAAATCTCACCCGTACCAATGATGCTTGCAGCGCCCTCAACGTCAACCTGTTCTGCTTCTAGGGCTAAATTAGTACTGGTTAGCTGTAGGTCTCCTACGACATTGATTTCATCATCACCGTCACCACCTGCAAAATTAATATTGCTCACTACCGATGAAGCAAGACCATCAAAATCATTAAGTTCAATGGTGTCATCACCACCTAGAAGATTGAAATTTAGTTCAATCGCTTCGGCGACCTCGAAGGCAGCATCGACATTTATGTAGAAATCAAGGTCATCCGCCCCTGCCGTACCGAAGACATTAACTATATGGTCACTGGGAAGTGCCAAGGTCTCACTTAAGACGCCATCTGCGTACAGCTGCAGTTCATCGGTACTGCCATTGTCAGCGAATTTTAATGTGTACGAAGATTCACCCGCAACGGTTAAGAAATCCGCAGAAAGTAGCAGCCTAGGCTCAAGAGACTCAAAATCCATACCGAATCGTTTGGCACCTAACGACTCTACTTGCTGGCTCCGTTGACGCTTAAACAAGCTATGAATGCTTGCGCTCACATTTTTTAACCGCATGTTAAACGCTTGGGGCGATTTATTCCTCGATGTCTTGCATTTGGATGAATATGTTCCCATTGGTGAGTTGCCCATTGGTGATGCCATATTTTAAGCTCTTTATCGAATAAAAAAACCGGTGCACCCAACTTACCAGTACACACCCGTGACGTTAGAATACTCCATTATTACACAACTTTCGCATCTATCACTGTTTTATATAAACAAAGAAATTAGACAAACAGTGCCCCAATCACTATAGAGTTAATCACGACAACTTTTTGACAACAAACCCGCTAACCGTTGAGCTCCACTTGATTATATTACAGGCATCAAAGTTGTTTTCCTTGGGTGAAAAACAACATATACTCGGCATGAAATTGAAAAGCCGTACACGTATTAAATAGAGCACACTTTTAAGCATGCTCGGCACGCCGCTCAAGGATAGAACCCTCTTGCAGCACATGAAACCCCAGAGATTCTAAGGAAAACCCCATGTCAAAGCAGATATTATTTTACGAAAACGCAAAACCCGTTTCTAAAAAAGACCACCTTGATCTGTATGTCAAAATGGGCAAAGATTTCTCGTTTACGCAAGATACCAACTCAGTGCCCTTAACGATTGCAGAGTTCCGTCAGGCGGCACAAGAGTACGCAATTGTCTTCTCCGGAGAGAATGATGAAGTATTACCTGCCGTGATATTAGGAAGTGGCGGCCAAGAAAATGGCTATTTTGGTGACGGTAGCTGGAACGCACAGTATATCCCCGCTTTTGTTCGCCGTTATCCATTTATTTTTTCAAGCACCGATGAAGGAAAATCGCTATTACTTTGTATCGATGAAAGCTATTCTGGCTGCAACCGTGAAGAAATTGGCGAGCGGCTATTTGATGCAGAGGGCGAAAGAAGCCAGTTTTTGAACACGATGCTTAATTTTGTCGAAGCCTATCAAAAGCAATATCACCTCACCCGTTTTTTCTGTAAACAACTGCAAGAGCTTGATTTATTAGAGCCTATGCGCGCTAACTTTAAATTGCCTTCTGGCGAGCAGCGTACCTTGGCTGGGTTCTCGGTAATTAGCCGCGAAAAACTGCAGGCGCTATCAGGCGAAAAACTTGAAGCGTTAATGAAAAATGGCAGCATTGAACTGGCTTATCTGCACCTCCAATCCATGAACAACCTTAAAAGCTTGCTCGAAAAAGGCACCGATAAAGGCGCAAATACCCAGACAGAAGCCGAAGAAGGCGTTACGGCTTAAACCCCTCTGAGACGGCACCCACAGCCTGTGGGTGCCGCAATACCCTATAACAACACAGGTGAACACCCGCTCAAACCTGTACACATGCTTTTACAAGGAGCTCTTCGAGAGAGGTTGCCTTTGTTCT
>JAHRVS010000127.1 GCA_019090565.1 Gammaproteobacteria bacterium | reverse complement strand
TACCGGTTTAGTCGGGCTCACCGACCACCGCCAACAGGACGCAGGCGCAAATCATGCCGGATTCAAATACCAAGCTAGCCCTTAGCGACGCTATGAAGACAGCCATGCGCGCCAAGGACAAACCTCGCCTGTCCGTCATCCGCATGGCGCTGGCTGCATTCAAGCAAATAGAAGTAGATGAGCGCATTAATGTTGGCGAAGAGCGCGCCCTGCAAATCCTCGACAAGATGGTCAAGCAGCGCCGAGAATCAACACGGCAATATCAAGACGCTAATAGAAATGACCTCGCCAATGTTGAGCTGGCCGAGATTAAGGTACTTCAGGAATTCCTCCCCAAAGCGCTTTCAGAGCCAGAACTAGAAACCCTCACTAAAGATGCGATACAGAATAGCGGCGCTCAATCTATGCAAGATATGGGTAAAGTAATGGGTATATTAAAGCCACAAATTCAAGGCAGGGCCGATATGGGCGCTGTAAGCAAGCTCGTTAAAAGCCTACTGGCCGGTAGCTAAGCCCTCCCTTATCAGCGTTAGGTTCGCAGCGCACCATGCAAATACCCGAGGACTTTATAGAAGAAGTACTCGCCCGCTCAGATTTAGTCGGGCTCATTCACGCGCGCGTCCCTCTCAGGCGCAGCGGTAAAAACTATTCTGCCTGCTGCCCTTTCCATAAAGAAAAAACACCGTCATTTTCTGTCAGCCCTGACAAGCAGTTTTATCACTGCTTTGGTTGCGGCGCGAGCGGCAACGCCATTACCTTCCTTCGCGAATACGAGCGCATGCACTTTGTGGATGCCGTAAAAACACTCGCGCAAGCAGCCAGCCTTCAGGTGCCCAGCACACCCACCCACGGCAACGAGAAAAAGGCTAACACCCGTCCTCTGTTTGATATTCTCGACAAAGCGCAGTCTTATTATTGCGAACAGCTCAAAAACCCCAGCGTTAACAAGCGCCCCATTCAATACTTAAAAGGTCGGCAAATTACGAGCTCTGCCGCTAAAGAGTTTGCCATCGGCTATGCCCCCCAAGGCTGGGACAACCTCAAAAGTGCCTTGATTCATAGCAACAAAGAATCGGAAAACGCCCTGGATGCAGGCCTTATTGTTCAAAATGACAAGCAGCGCATTTATGATCGCTTTCGAGATCGCATCATGTTCCCAATCAGGGATCAGCGAGGCCGAACCATTGCATTTGGGGGGCGCGTACTGGGTGATGACAAGCCCAAATACCTCAACTCACCAGAAAGCCCTTTGTTTCAAAAAGGAAATGAACTTTACGGCCTCTACGAAGCACTTCAAAGCCGCCAAAGCCCTAAAAAGTTTTTAATCGTTGAGGGCTACATGGATGTCATCGCCCTTGCTCAGCATGACCTCAGGTTTGCAGTCGCCACATTGGGCACGGCCACCTCCAAGGTTCACATTGAGCGCCTGTTTCGCTATGCGCCAGAACTGATATTTTGTTTTGACGGCGATGATGCGGGCTGAAAAGCTGCGGCACGCGCTCTTGAGGTCTCAATGTCCTGCCTAAAGGACGGCCGGCAAGTACGCTTCTTATTTCTGCCTCAGGGTGAAGACCCCGACACCTTGGTTCGCGAGGAAGGCAAGGAGCTGTTTAATGCCCGCATCGAAAAAGCGCAACCCATTAGCGACTTTCTAATTGATCACTTAAGCCAAGGGTTAGACACCTCCACACTGGACGGCAAAGCGCGCTTGGCCACCCTCGCCTTGCCAATGTTGGCACGGCAGCCCAAGGGCATGCTGCGAGAGCTCATATTGTCTCAACTTGCCGAACACACCCAAATCGCGCTTCAAACACTCACCACACAACTACAAGCGGCAGAGCAGAATCAGAAACCTTTGGCGGCACCACCTGCGGCGCAGGCGGCCGCTCAATCCCAAGTGCAGCCGGCAACCAATAGAGTGCCAACTTCTCCGGCTCAAGAGCCCAGACAAGCCAAGCAAAAGCCAACCCCCAGCACGAACGAAAATGGCACGGCCCAACTACTGGCCTATAAAACCATTCGGCTCTTATTGCAATTACCTGAAAGGGCCCAATCAATAGATATGCCAGAAGAACTTCGCGAGCTAAACCTCACACACACCAACCTGCTCATCAGCGTGCTGGAACGACTAAAAAGCAGCCCCAAGATCAGCACTGCAGCCCTATTGGGGTACTGGCATGACACGCCAGAAGGCAGCATGCTTGCAAACCTTGCTGCGCAAGAGTTCTTGTTATGCAATGACAGCGCAGAGCTTGAAATCAACGAGGCCATCCAGCAACTACGGAAATTACATATTTCCCAAGCGATTCTTAACCAGATTACAGCAGACCGGCATAGCGGCTCAAAAGATGGGGCTCAGCTAAAGGCATTGCTTCAACTCAAGCAGCAACTTTATACGCAAGAACGGGATGAGGGGTAAGCACATGAACGCCAACAACTGGCTAGAGAATCCAGCTAGCGCATGCTAGAATGCGCGGCTAATCTTAATGCGCAGAAACAGTAAAAACCGCCCGGCGGTTAAACTACCTAGAGCAACAGCCTAAATGACAGATAAATCGTCCGAACAGCAACAACGTAGGTCTCAGCTTAAAGAACTTATCGCAAAAGGTAAAGAACAGGGCTTCCTTACCTATGCAGATGTGAATGACCATTTACCTGAAACCGTCTCTGAGCCTGATCAAATTGAAGACATTGTCGGAATGATCAATGACATGGGTATCCAAGTCTTTGAGAATGCTCCCGCTGCAGATGACCTGCTGATGAGTGACGCATCCGACAGCACCGACGAGATTGCCGCAGAGGAAGCAGCGGCAGCACTGGCGTCAGTGGAAACAGAGCCTGGTCGTACTACCGACCCAGTACGCATGTATATGCGCGAAATGGGAACTGTCGAGCTGCTTACCCGCGAAGGCGAAATCGAAATCGCCAAACGCATTGAAGATGGTATGCGCCAGGTACTTTCGGCCCTCACCAACTGGCCGGGATCTGTCGAAAGCATCATTGACCAGTTCAACAAGGTTGATGAAGAAGAAAAGCGCCTGAATGACATCATTTCGGGTTACCTCGATGAAAAAGTCCCTGTAGCAACGCCCAGCTCTTCACCCAGCAATGCCTCAACAACCGACGGGGATAAAAAGGAAGGTGAAGGTGAAGGTGAAGATGACGAAGAGGAAGAGGAAGAAACTTTCGAGGGCGGCCTCGACCCTGTATTCGCGCAAGAGCGTATCAACGAACTGAGAGACTCTTACCAGAAATACCAAAAAACACTGGATGAGCACGGTAGAAATAACAAAAAAACCGATGCAGCCAAAGAGGAGCTAGCGGAGTATTTCTCTGTATTCAAATTTATTCCTCGTGTTTATGACAAATTAGTCGTTCAGGTTCGTGATGCCTTAGCTGTAATCCGCAAAGAAGAGCGGACCATTATGAACCTATGCACGCGCAAAGCGCGCATGCCACGCAAAAACTTCATTCGCACATTCCCCAGCAATGAAACCAATCTAGAGTGGATCGATGACCAGATTGGCAAAGCTGACGAGAAGGTTGCCAAAGCACTTATCTCGGTTCGCTCAGATGTCATTAAGAGTCAATCTCGGCTGGCTCAAACCATAGCGGGCTGCGGCTTTGAAACTCTGGGTGAAATTAAAGAGATCAATCGCCGCATGTCTATGGGCGAAGCCAAGCTGCGTCGCGCGAAAAAAGAAATGGTAGAAGCCAACCTTCGCCTCGTAATCTCTATCGCTAAAAAGTACACCAATCGCGGCCTGCAGTTTCTTGACCTGATTCAGGAAGGCAATATCGGACTCATGAAAGCCGTCGACAAGTTCGAGTATCGCCGTGGCTACAAATTCTCGACCTATGCCACTTGGTGGATCAGGCAAGCAATCACCCGTTCTATCGCTGATCAAGCGCGCACAATTCGTATTCCTGTGCATATGATTGAAACCATCAATAAACTCAACCGAGTTTCTCGACAGATGCTTCAAGAGATGGGCAGAGAGCCCACTCCTGAGGAGCTAGGTGAGCGCCTTGAAATGCCTGAAGACAAAGTGCGAAAAGTGCTTAAGATTGCCAAGGAGCCCATTTCCATGGAAACTCCCATCGGCGATGATGAAGACTCCCACTTGGGTGATTTCATTGAAGACCAGAACATTGAGTCACCTTCTGACTCAGCGACAATATCTGGTTTGCGCGAAGCCACCCGCGATGTTCTTTCTGGCCTGACAGCAAGAGAGGCAAAAGTACTCAGCATGCGTTTCGGCATTGATATGAATACAGATCACACTCTGGAGGAAGTAGGTAAGCAGTTTGATGTGACCCGAGAGCGTATTAGGCAAATTGAAGCCAAAGCACTGCGCAAGCTACGTCACCCCACCCGCTCAGACCACCTGAAGAGCTTTCTAGATAACAATTAAGTCCTTGTTGCCCTGCCTTAGGCGGGGCAACTTTGGGCCCGTAGCTCAGTTGGTTAGAGCGTCCGACTCATAATCGGCAGGTCGAGTGTTCGAGTCACTCCGGGCCCACCATACTTTCATTTTCCCCACCTTCTTTGAAATACCCTCCAAAATAAAGCATAAATCTGAAGCACTCACTTAAATAAGAGGCAGTGAAGTACAAACAATGATGCCATCAATAGCAGGCTATGCCAGACAGAATGCTACATGCTAAAAAGCTTTTGAGTGATAATCACTTTTTCATCGCCCCACTCAAAAATATTAAGGTTTATTGCGAATTCGCCCAAAAGGATTGGCAATTTACAGGCCAACTCTGTAAGGCATCAATTGTACAGCCTTTTATCTGCCAACCCCTGTGAAACTTTTGTTTGTATGCAAAATAACTAGACGCTTAAAAGCAGGCAACGCCTGAGCGCTGATGCTTGTTATAAGCGTGCTACCTGCTCTCACGCCAAACAATCTGGTGACATCGTCCAATGATTACTCTTAATTCTATTTAGCTTGCTACGGCATACCTGCCACCAATAATCTGCATGCGCAGAACAATATCCATACCATAACCGTAAGCCTTTGTTTTTAACCTAAGTATCGGTATTTTTATTTAGAATAACAATTCAAGGGCAAATAAATTAGGCGGCTATTTTCAGCGTATAAAAATTCCGTAAAAGCAGAAGAGAGAGCTGAAGCGGTAACAGGGTATTCAGGTTTTTTTCCTATCTATCAGGGTGTTATAACAGGCCTTTCAGTACACTCGTAACTCAGGTCTAACGCTTCACGTCATTCCGCTAAAAACAAATAAATTGAATACTTAAACGTTTAAAAAAAGGTTTGTCGGCGGCAGCAAACTGAACCTAGCCCTCCAACGCGCCTAAGCACCACCAACTAGGTAGGCGTTTCGGTTTACCAAACTAGAGCACCATGCAGCCAACGCTTAGTTGTGTAAAGATCCACCTTTGAGTTGATCAAAAAGCGTCCAAGTATTTTACAGTTCTTACACAGCCACCCCCCCAGATATAGCTAACACGCTGAAAATAAACAATAAAATAAATATGGCACAGTAAGTGCTGTTTATTAAGTGCACAACAATACAATCCACTCTCATTAACCATATATTAAGGAAACTTATTATGAATAAGATCACTTCAATACTAGGCGGCGCATTACTGCTCACTTCCAGCATGTCTTTTGCTGCACCTATCTCTAGCGATGTTGCCTTTGAAGGCG
>JAHRVS010000126.1 GCA_019090565.1 Gammaproteobacteria bacterium | reverse complement strand
CAATACGGGGCCTTCGGCATTCAGCACATCGTTTTCAAAACTATCATCGGTGACGTGGACGATTTTTTCGCTCATTCTAAACTTCTCCAAAATTAAGGTGTAAGGCGCCACAAAAAACAACTTTTCGGTAGCCACAATAAGCCTGAGGGGTGTCTGGCACATGGTGTATGCTTGATACACGGCGGTTTAAACATAGGGCTATGTTGCTGCTACGAAGAACTGTCTATTTTCAGCGGCGTCTAAAAATAGATGACGGTGCCAATCAGCCTCAGTCATACTTCGCTGTATAATATGAGGCTCTCTGGCCATTTTTTCAAGAAGCTTGAGCCTCTTTTTTCTATACAGTGATGGAATAAACAGCCGATGACAGACGATGCCAATGCGCTCATGGCCGCAATAGATCTTGGTTCTAATAGCTTCCATATGGTGGTGGCAAGGCTTGTGCAGAACGAAGTGCGGCGGGTGACGCGTTTGTCTGAAAAGGTGCTACTGGGAGCCGCGCTGGACAGCAACAACTGCTTGACCGAAGAGGGCCAGCTGCGCGCCTTGGCCTGCTTGGAGCGGTTTGCCCAACAAATTGAAGGCATTGACCCAGCTAGGGTTAGCGTGGTGGGCACCAACACGCTTCGTGCCGCAAAAAACGGTGGGGAATTTCGGCGCCGCGCTGAAAAAGTTTTAGGCTGTCCCATTGAGGTGATATCAGGGCGCGAGGAAGCGCGTTTAATTTACCTGGGTGTCTCCCACACCCTTGCGGATGATGGCGAGCGGCGCTTGGTGGTGGATATTGGAGGGGGCAGTACCGAGCTGATTTTGGGTTGTTACTTCGAGTCTCAGGAGCGGGAAAGTTTGCACATGGGCTGTGTCAGTTACGGCTTGCAGTTTTTCCCTGATGGGGAAATCAGTGAACCCGGTTTTGATGCAGCAATGTTGTCGGCACGTAGGCAGGTGCGCTTGATTAAAAGCGCGCTTAAGAAGTCTGGCTGGCAGCAAGTAGTCGGTGCATCGGGCACGGTAAAAGCGATTAATCAGGTGATTGCGGCAAATGGTTGGAGTAACCAAGGTATCACTTATGCCGCGCTAGAAACTTTACGGCAACATATTGTTTCGGTGAAGCACTATGACAAGCTCTCCTTGCCGGGCTTGAAGGAGAGTCGAGCGCCGATTTTTGCCGCTGGCGTGGCCATTCTTATGGGGATATTTAAGCAACTAAAACTTGATTCTATGCAGGTGTCAGAGGGCGCATTAAGAGAAGGCGTGTTGTATGACATGCTGGGGCGGATTCAGCACGAAGATGTGCGAGACAGAACGCTGGCGGCGATTCTTTCTCGGTATCAGGTGGACGTTCCTTTTGGTGAAAAGGTTCGCAGGGCGGCACTGCATGGCTTTGATCAAGTTGAGAAGGGCGTTGGGCCTGAGTTCGAGCGGCAGAGAGATTTGCTTTCTAGGGCGGCCTTGGTGCATGAGCTGGGCTTGGCTATTTCGCATAGCCAGTTCCATAAACATGGCGCGTATATACTGCGAAACGCAGACTTGGCGGGGTTTGGGAAACTAGAACAACAGGCTTTGGCATTTTTAGTGCGTGCCCATCGACGAAAAATTCCGGCATCTGAACTAGAGCTGTTCTCCAAAAAAGACCGAAACACCTTGATTCGGCTCAGTGTATTCCTTCGCGTTGCCGTGCTGTTGTGCCGTGGCCGTAACGACAAACCTTACCCGGATTTTGTTTTGGAAATGAAGAGTGAGGTCTTGGTATTGATCATGCCAGATGGTTGGCTGGCGGCGCATCCTCTCACTGGCGCTGATCTCATCGATGAGCGGGCGTTTCTGAAAGAGCTTGGCATTAGCCTTCGTTACAGGTAAGTGGAAGTTTAACAGGCTGTTGAAATCCCACTGATGATTCGGCCTCTACGGCATTGAAATAAGGCTCAAAATACCCAGTGAGTCTCATGGGGCAGGCTCTGTGCATTTACTTTTAGAGATGCCCTTGATTTTTTATTGTCTCTGGTTTGACTCAGCGAACTTCAATAGCTTGAGAGGCAGTGGGTTTGGGTCTTATTACAACGGCCGTCTTTAGAGATCTAGCGCTTTTTATTGACGCTTAATTCGCTAAGTAAGTAGCCTTGGGCTGAGAATGCACTGGATTCAGGTGGGGCCTTTATCGGTAGGTACTGACCGTCACTTTGCAAGGCCCAGCTACGCTGGTTATCTTTCAAGTAAACATCCAAGGATTGCCTTTTAACTCGCTTGGCAAGGTCTGGGTCATGAATAGGGAAGCAGGTTTCAACGCGAGAGTGGAGGTTGCGCCCCATCAAGTCGGCGCTGGAACAAAACACCACGGGGGATTTGTGATTTTCAAAATAATAGATTCGGGAGTGCTCAAGGAAACGGTCTACCACTGAGCGAACACGAATATTTTCTGAAATACCTTTTATACCTGGTCGTATGCATGAAATACCGCGAATAATTAAATCAATTTCAACACCGGCTTGCGAAGCACTGTAAAGCGCTTGCATGATCTCCCGTTCGGTAATGGCGTTTGCCTTGAAAATGATGCGAGCGGGTTTGCCGGCCAGCGCGTTGTTTTTTTCTTGCTGGATATGACTCAGTAATTCTTTTTGTAAGGTGAAGGGTGCATGAAACATTTTTTTTAATTTCAGCACGCGACCCATGCCGGTCAATTCTTGAAAAATCTTGTGCACGTCTTCGCACAGGTCGGCATCGCTGCTGAGCAAGCTGTAATCGGTATAAAGCCTGGCATTGCCTGCGTGGTAATTGCCGGTACCGAGGTGCACATATCGTTTTAATTGCCCCGACTCGCGTCGCACGATAAGAATCATTTTGGCGTGGGTTTTATACCCCACAATGCCGTATACCAGTACGGCACCTGCTTCCTGCAAGCGATTGGCAACCTCGATGTTTTGCGCTTCATCAAAGCGGGCGCGCAACTCGATAACAGCGGTGACTTCTTTACCGTTTCTGGCGGCCTCTACCAAGTGCTTGACGATGTCTGAATTTGCCCCAGTGCGATAAAGGGTTTGCTTTATTGCCAATACTTGCGGGTCCTTTGCCGCTTGCGCTAACAAGTCAGAAACGGGTTTGAAGGATTCAAAAGGGTGGTTAAGGAGAATGTCCTTTTGTTTGATGGCCTCAAAACAATCTTCTTTTTTCTTGAGCGCAGAGGGCATGCCGGGCACAAAGGGTTCGTATT
>JAHRVS010000125.1 GCA_019090565.1 Gammaproteobacteria bacterium | reverse complement strand
TGGCAATGATTCGTAATTTCAGGCTGTAGGGAATCAGAGCGTTGAGGTCTTGCTCAAGGGAGTTAAGGTCATCGTTAGCGTTTGCTGTTGTGAGCGCAGAGGTGAGAGCTTGCATGGATACAACGCCATGCAAGCTTTGATCAAGCAAATTCATTGTTTGATCAACTTGCTGTGCAAACAGTTGTGCTTGTAAGTCGGCGCGCTGCTGTTGCTTGCCCTGGTTCATTGTGTTTGAAAAAAAGAGGTCGTAAGCAATGCCAAAAAGTATGCTGAGGCCGAGCATGCCGATCATGGGGAGTAAAGCAAACTGTGGAAAGCTTTTGGCTGAGTGAGGTTTTATTTTGGATGGGTTCTTTGGATTTTTGGTGCTTTCTTTCTTTTTAGCCATGGGCCGTTGATCCTTTCAGCACAAATAGTTATACGGGCTTGTTATTTCTTTAATAAATAGTGATAGAAGCCATCGAGTTCTTTGTTTTTGTATGACGATTCAGCTCACGCTCAATTGGCACATGGAGCGTTAAAGATGATCATTTATACATATGAATGATCATTTTTGGCCTTGCCCTGTGCTAATTTGAGCAGTTACAGGGCTCGCTGAATAGTTGCGTTTCCATGCTGTAGTGCTAGGCGCAATGCTCACCCCGCTTAGAAAATCGTGCAATAAAGAGCGGGTGGTTTATACCTTAACTGCAATGACTTACTGCATAGTATAGGTGAAATGTGGCGTTAGGTAATGGGCGCTGAATGACAGATTTAACGAAAGCCTGGGGGTGGCTCTAAAATGCGCTAATGTTGGCCTGAGTGTCCGAAGCCACCGTCTCCACGGGTGCTGGCCGTGAACTCGGTGACAAGCTTTAGCTGGGCCTGAATGACGGGGACAATAATGAGCTGCGCAATTCGTTCGCCAATGTTGATGTCAAAGCTGTCTTGGCTGCGATTCCAACAGGAAACAAAGAGTTGCCCCTGGTAATCGGAATCAATGAGGCCAACCAGATTACCCAGCACAATGCCGTGTTTATGACCGAGGCCCGAGCGAGGCAATATCATTGCTGCGTAAGCGGGGTTTTCGATGTAGATCGCCAGCCCAGTGGGGATGAGAAAGGTCTCGCCTGCCTCCAGGGTTTTTTTACTATCAAGCATGGCGCGCAAATCAAGCCCAGCGGAGCCTTCGGTTGCATAATGAGGAAGAGGGTAATCGTTACCAAGGCGGGGGTCGAGTACTTTTGCTTGCAAGGTTTTCATTATGAGTGCTTTCCAATAACGTTAATGCGCAGGGGCTAGGGTGGGCGGTTAGGCCGCTCCTCGCTTTGATCGGTGGTTAAAGCGCAGAGGCAATGATCTTGATGAGCTGCTCTGCGATTTGGTCTTTGTTTGCCTGGGCCAGATTTTGGTGCTTGTCAGCGGAGATGACCGTGACAGCATTTTGGTCTGAATTAAAGCCAATGTCGCTGCGGGCGACATCATTGGCAACGATCAGGTCGAGTTTTTTGTTTTGCAGCTTACCTTTGGCGTAATTGATGAGGTCGTTTGTCTCTGCTGCAAAGCCGACGGTAAAAGGCTTTTCGGGTAGTGCTGCGACAGCAGCGATAATGTCTGGGTTGCGAGTGAGCTCGATGGATATTTGTTTTGCTGATTTTTTGATTTTTTGGCCGGCAATTTGCAGTGGGCGGTAGTCAGCAACGGCGGCAGTGGCAATAAAAATATCTGCGCTAGGCGCATGTTCAAGTGATGCCCTGTACATACCTTTAGCGGTAACGGTATTGATTCTTTCTGCGCCATTAGGGGTTTCCTGGTAGACGGGGCCAGCGATAATAATGGTCTGCGCCCCAGCGGCGAGGGCAGCCCTTGCGAGGGCGAACCCCATTTTCCCTGAGCTGTGATTGCTAATAAAGCGAATCGGGTCGAGTGCTTCACGGGTGGGCCCTGCCGTAATGACGACCTTTTTGCCATGAAGTGGGCCGGCTTGAGGGTCATTGTTTCTCAATAGTGAGGCCGTCGCGCTAACGAGTTGATCTGGCTCCATCATGCGACCGAGACCTGTTTCGCCACAGGCTTGGTCGCCTGAATTTGGCCCTAGCAGCAGGATGCCTCGCTGCTTAAGAGTATGGCAGTTTGCCTGTGTGGCTTTGTTTTTCCACATCAATTGGTTCATGGCCGGCGCCACGGCAATGGGTGCGCTTGTAGCAAGGCAGAGCGTGGAGAGTAAGTCGTTGGCAAAGCCATGACTAAGGCGGGCAAGAAAGTCGGCGCTAGCCGGAGCGACGAGGATCAAGTCGGCCCAGCGGGCGAGTTCTATATGCCCCATGGCTGCCTCTGCATCTCTGTCGAGCAAGCTATCACTCACAGGGTTGCCAGACAGAGCTTGAAACGTTAGCGGCGTTATAAACTCTTTTGCACCGGGGGTCATGACGACCCTGACATCGGCGCCTTGTTCTTTGAGCCGGCGGGTAAGCTCTGCGCTTTTGTACGCAGCAATCCCTCCAGTTATACCTAGAATGATTTTCTTTTGAGCGAGGTGGGTCACGCTGAGGCTCCGTAGGTTTAACATTAGGTCTATCACGAGACGTCGGGTATGGCATTTTAACAGTTTACTGGGATTTTACTGGTTCGGTCTCTGTGACGTTAAAGTCAGGCTCAAACGGGCATTTATTGCCTGTAAGCCTCATTATTCCGCCTGGTTTTGCCTTGTGCCTGGCTTGGCCCAGTGAATTACAGCAGATTGTTGAAGCGCAACCTGTCTCCACGCGAAAGAATAGTAGCATTTTTTTCTGTTGTTGAGAGCTTGAGGAGCGGTACACTCCTGCGGGTAAATATGGAGAGGGAAGGACGTTGTCGATTAGTCACTGGCCTGCGAGCGAAAGACCCAGGGAAAAATTATTGGAAAAAGGTGGGTCGGCGCTGTCTGATGCCGAGTTGTTAGCCATTTTCTTTCGCACTGGCATTGCCGGAAAAACCGCGGTGGACATGGCAAGAGAGACGCTGGCACAATTTGGCTCGCTGCGTAAGCTGGTTGAGGCGGGCCCTGATGCTTTTTGTTCGGTGCCCGGGTTGGGGCCGGCTAAGTATGTTCAGATACAAGCTGCGCTGGAATTGGGTGAGCGCTGCATGAAAGAAAAACTGCACAGAGGCGATGTGTTGTCGAACCCAGCGCAGACCAAAGACTTTTTGATGATGCGCATGCGGTCATACCAGCAGGAGGTCTTTGCCTGTCTATTTCTGGACAGTCAGAACCGAGTCATTACCTTTGATGAAATGTTCTTTGGAACGATCAATGCGGCGTCCGTTTATTGCAGGGAAGTGGTGAAGCGTGGCCTAGAGCGTAATGCTGCATCAGTGATCTTCGCTCACAATCACCCATCCGGGGTGGCAGAGCCCAGTGCGCCTGATGAGCAAATCACGCGGCAGTTGGTTAAGTCATTGAACTTGGTGGATATAAAAGTGCTGGATCACATTGTTGTGGGGGATGGCGTAACGGTATCCTTCGCTGAAAGGGGCCTTTTGCGTTAATCGATAGCCGCTATTGCGGTGTATGGGAACGACATTTTATCTCGATATTAAGGAAAAACCTTGAGAATCGACTAGGATTTTGGTATAAAGCTCCCCCTTTGAAAATTACTACCAAGACCTATCCCGAATCATCACTGGAAGAGGGCAGTCTTTTGGAGACCAAGCATGTCTAAAGTTTGTCAGGTGACAGGAAAGCGCCCAGTGACGGGAAATAATGTTTCGCACGCGAAAAACAGAACTCGTCGTCGCTTTGAGCCAAACCTTCATT
>JAHRVS010000124.1 GCA_019090565.1 Gammaproteobacteria bacterium | reverse complement strand
TGGGAAAGCGCTGCACAAAGCCATCAATCAACTGGTTATGGGCTTCTGAAAAATCCTCATCGGCGTAGGCATTTACTTGGCCGAGGCTGTCCATCAACTCAGGTTCCGGCCTTCGTTTAAGCTCTGTCATTGATGCTGCCTATTATTCAGTAGTGGTGCAGCGGCTAAGGGTGCTTTGATCGGTGTGTTCAAAGGTTTTTCCGTAGATGTCCACAATACTGGTTTGTTCGTAAATGAGGGTGTCGCTGTGAACACTCAGGGTTTGGCTGAATTTTTGCGTGCGGGCATTTTTTTGCATGAAGGGCGATTGAACAATCCCCCACTCGGGATTACCTGCCTCAGCGTTGACGCGCAGTAGGAGCTTTTGCGAGGAGGGAGTGAATTCAGCGCTGCCACCGGCTAAGACGCAGACGCCTCGGGGAATAGTGAAAGAGTTGATGACGGCCTCGGTGTCGCTGTCCCAGAGCCAGTAACCCACTTGATGGTGGATGGATTTGTCATCTTCGTCGCGCCATACTCGCTGCTGGTAACGCACGGCCATCAAACGTTGGCTTTCAGCGTTTTCGACCTCGCCAATGCCTTCAAACACCAGGTTTTCGTAGTAATGGTTTTCCTCTTTTCCGTCAGGGTCGGGGGCTATGTCTACACCTTTATCACCGCGCCATGTGCCAAGCAGCACGGCAAGTGGGCCGTAGTCATCTGACGGTTGTTCGTCCGCATTACTCATGTTTTCTCCTTGCTAGCCTATTTCTAGCAGGCTGGTGAGGCTTCACTGGCTCGGCGTTAAAAGTAAGGCATCAAACGCTTGTTGCTTAACCTTGCCTTGTGCCTAGCTCGACCAAGCGAATTTCAACAGCCTGCTAGGTTTAAGCTCGCTTGATGTTGATGACCTGCAGTTGTGTGGCGCCTTCAACGCCCCACTTGCCACCAATATAACCGATGCCTGACCACTTTGTGCCACCAAAAGGTGCAAGGGGTGATAGAGCGAGGTGCTGATTAACCCAAGTGGTGCCGGCTTCGATTCTTCCGGCTAGTGTTTCCGCTTGCTGAAGATCTTCGGTCCAGATAGAGGAGCCCAAGCCAAAGTGTGTACTGTTTGCGCGCTCTATGACATCGTCAATATCGGTATAGGATAGAATCGGTAAGACGGGGCCAAATTGCTCTTCTTGTACGATGCGAGCATCGTCATCGAGGTCCGTTAAGATGGTATTTTTATAACAAAAACCTTGCCCTAACGCTTCGCCTCCAGCAGCCACGCGTGCGCCCGATTTTATTGCATCTTCGACTAAACCTGATACCCGGTCAAATTGCGGTTGGTTGTTGATTGGCCCGAGTAAGGTGCCGTCTTCGAGGCCGTTGCCCACTTTTACACTTTCAGCCAGCGTGGCTAGTTCTGCGGTTAATTGATCTTTAATTGACGCGTGTACATATAAACGTTTTGCTGCAATACAGACTTGCCCAGAGTTAGCAAAGGCGCCCCAGAAAATCGCTTTGGCAATTTTTGCTGGGTTCGCATCGGGTAGAACAATGGCGGGGTCATTGCCGCCTAGCTCTAAGGTATAACGTTTTAGATCCGGTGCGGCGGCTGCGGCAACGCGCTTACCCGTTCCCACTGAGCCGGTGAAGTCGATTTTCCTAATAAGGGGGTGGGCAGTGAGGCTTGCGCCCAGTGGGTCAGAGCCGGTAATAATATTTAAAACACCGGGGGGCAAGGCTTCCTGAATGACCTGTGCAATCTTAAGGGTGGAAAGCGGTGTAAATGGGGAGGGCTTTAATACCACCGTATTGCCCGCAATCAAAGCGGTTGCAACTTTACCCATGGCAATGGCAATGGGGAAATTCCACGGGGTGATGGCGGCCACGACACCGTAGGGCTTACGAATCAGCTTTATAAAGGCTTGATCGGTGTCTTGCAATACTTCATCGGGAAGCTGCGCACTGGCTGCAAACTGAATTTGTAATGAAGCGCCCATGACTTCTTGTTTTGCATTTTTCAGCGGTTTACCTTGCTCTTGTGTTAAAAGAGCAGCGATCTCATCGCTATTGGCCTGAATTTTTTCTGCCATCGACTTTAAGGCATTGCGCCGTGCATCGATATCTTGGCGCCAGCTAGTGAATGCGTTGTTTGCGCCTTCAATGGCTTGTTCCAGTTGCGCTGGCCCGCACTCAGGTGCCTCAGCAAAACCTTTGCCAGTGGCTGGGTTTATTACCGCAAAGCTACCCTCGCCATCACAGAGCTGCCCATTAATTAACATTTTCAACATATTTTCAGCCTCTTTGTAATAAGTTTTTAACGAGACTAATGGAAAAGTGGCCGGGCAACAAGCGGTGTTACCGATGTGCTCCTGAGTGCGTGAATTAGATATAAAACTTAAAATAGAGGTCAATAACTATTGGGCGTCTCTAGCCTCTACTCTATATAGATAGGCGCTCAATGGTCTTTGGAGGCCGCTTACCTTGACGCGGCAAATTGCCCAGTAGGGTAGTCCCGTAGGTTAGGTTGGTTCGCAAGTTGAAGCTTATTCTGAGGGCTGGCCCAATTTAATTTGGGCCGTTTGGCTTGTTACAAATCATCGATCGATTGGGCGACATGATTCTGTTATAGTGCGCCACTCTATTTGGCACACTTCAGTCTGTGCGTTTATTGCTAAGGGCTTTTAGGCTAAGGCCTACCGATGCAAATCAATTTGTTCCCTCCTGGACTGTGACACACCCTAAAGTGTGAGTAGGCGGCAACCCAACCCTTGAAGGGTCTCTATACATGTCATTTGAATCCCTCGGTTTAAACGCCGAATTGCTGCGTGCCGTTTCGGAAAGCGGCTACACCACCCCTACCCCTATTCAGCAACAAGCCATTCCAGCCGTTCTTGAAGGACGAGATTTAATGGGCGGCGCACAAACGGGAACCGGTAAAACAGCCGGTTTTACCTTGCCTTTGTTGCACCGTTTAATGGAGCAGCATGGTGCCCATACCGGCAAAGGTAAACGCCCAGTGCGAGCACTGGTGCTGACGCCTACGCGTGAGCTTGCCGCTCAGGTGGCTGAAAGCGTTGAAACCTATGGCAGACACTTGCCTTTAAAGTCGATGGTGGTATTTGGTGGTGTGAAGATCAACCCTCAAATTGAAAAGCTACGCCGCGGGGTTGATATCCTGGTGGCAACACCCGGACGCCTGCTGGATCACGTGCAGCAGCGCACTGTGGACTTACGCAATGTCGACATTTTGGTGCTTGA
>JAHRVS010000123.1 GCA_019090565.1 Gammaproteobacteria bacterium | reverse complement strand
TGGCAGAACTTTCTCCTTTGCTGCGAGCAATAAAACCATCAATGGTTATATGAGAAAGTGTCTTGCTTAGTGAGGACAAAATGGAGATTGCTGAACCTTCGTCACTTCTTTGAATGATGGCCTCACCACGATTTTCAGCAATAATAGTAATCGGGTATCCTACAGCGCCTGATATAGAGGGACTCATAATTTCCGTATAAATACCATCAGCCACAACTAAAGTGTCGCCAGGCTGCATGACAGTCCAAGCATGCTCAAAGCTGGCCCAGGACATACCGCTTGTTTCACCGTCGTTGTTATCATCACCGTTAATGGAAAGGTGATAGGTAGTCGCGTCCTCAGGGGCCACAAGTATAGTAATTATCACTTCAACCGGCTCATTGACGCCATCGCTAGCGGTGACGGTGAGCACTTCAGTTCCGATAACACTCGACTGGAAAACAATTTGATTATCTTGCAATGAAGGTTGCGTATTAGTTGACTCAGACACCGAATACGCTACCGTTTCACCATCTTCATCCATCAATGAACCCAATGTAACAATCAATGAGTCGTTAACCTCAACCACCAGCAGCTGGCTCTCAATAGCCGGAGGCGAATTAACAGCAGGCGAGACGTTGTCGGAAGAAGGCTCCGTATTTGATATTTTATCCGCTCCGGATGAACTCGAATCGGAATTTCCACCGCAGGCGGTCAAAGCCACAAAATAAATAACCGATGAAAATTGAATTAGCCGCTTAAGGCCTCTATTTATTACTAAATCGAATATCACACCGATAACTCCACAGCTAGTTGTTGAACCAAACCGCTAAGCGGCAAAAAAAACCACCCTAAAAACCAACGATAATTCCCCTACGTACGCAGCTCCGAGTGCGACAACTAGAGGAATTATCGAATGAACAAAGCACCGTAAAAAAAGTTTGATTCACTGTACACCCTTCATGTTAACGCATAAGAACGACAAGGCAAGGCGGATGCCACCATTGATGCCTACTGCCGCGCGGTACGTCGCATCACTGCGTATTTTCCCGCTCAAGCCTTTGATGTTTTGTCAGCTCTTTTTTTATCTTTTTTGGTGTTGGTTAATCTCTTTTTTTTATCCGTCACGATCAGGCCCTCTCGATATTCCTTACGCCAACGAGACAGCATATAGGAATGAATATCAAGCTTTTCAGCAACATCGCTGTTTTTGACGCCATCAAGGTAGGACATCTCAACAGCAGCGGCTTTAAATTCCTGAGAGTATTTCCAGGTACGGCGAGGTTAGTTTTACTTTGGGATAGGACACATTTTCCTTAGTTAGAATTTTGTGTCCGTTAAAGCGGGGGAAGTTCACAATCCGGTGCAGCTACTTGTTAACTGTAGACTTCGATGTCTGGTAAGTTCTCATAAACAGCCATGCACGTTTTGTTTTGTTGTAAGGTTTTTACAATAATAGTTAGTGGCTCTGGCCATATACCTTGAATATCAGTTTCAAGACGGTCTTTTGTGCCAAATGCCAACTGTTCTAATGGCGGAGTGAATTTTGCTTCCACCCCCTCTTTGTTGCCCCTTGGGTCAACCCTGTACCAGCCAAAGTCATTCAAATAAATGGCATTTAAACCATGTAAGCAATACGGAGCGCCATCACCAGTTAGGGATAATCGCTGATAACACAGCCCTGCTGGAATTCCATTTGCCCTCAGTAGCCCAGCCAAAAGATGACTTTTAGAATAACAATAACCTGTTCTATGCATTAACACATCTGTAGCCTTGCATGTGATTACATCGATTTGAAAATCCCAGCTATGTTTGATCGAATCCCGGACATATTCAAAACATGCTTTAGCAATTTCTCTATCTTCGTCCGAATCACCTTTTAGGTTACGAGCCACCTCAAGAATTTCAGGGTGGTTCCAGTTGATAAATTCAGAATTCTCAAGATACTTCTTCATTGTTGGTTCTCTTGACAGTTAACGCCCATAGCGCGGGCAGACTTTATGTAGCACCTTTTGCGTTAATTTGAAGCGACAGCACAAAAGGTGCGGAGTAAAGGCTGCCCAAGCCAGCAGTTTTCATGCTGGCTGATCGTGACCATGCTTGTTAGGCTTGACTATCAATTTGTTGAATGGCTCCTAAAAAACTGCTCAGAAACGTCGGAATTTGCAACTTATTCTCGGAATTCCGAATGAAATCTTCGATTTCTTTCGGAGATTTTCCGATAAGAGGGGCACGTAAAAAAATGTTCTCCATGAAATTATCGCTGACTGTTGAAAGCACCAACCTCAAAGAAGCAAGCATATCGTCACCTCGGTGTGAAGCGTGTACCAAAGCGATTGGTTTGCCTACAACCTCGGAACGAGAAACCATCCAGTCAATCGCATTTTTAAGGCCACCCGGAATCGCTCGGATATACTCTGGGCTCGATATAATAATCCCATCTGCTACAGAAATCGTTTCCATAAACTCGTTCACCACCGTTGGCGTTTTCTCTCCTTCGAAGTCTGGAGAAAAAATGGGAAGTACATTCAATTCGTGAAAAACTAAAAATTCGACACCCTCTGGAGCGAGGCTCTCAATACCCCTTAGCAAAGCCGTGTTTGTAGATGCTTCACGTGCGCTGCCGGAAATGGCGAGTATTCTCATATTATTCTCGTTCCAGCCTAACGCTTTGCACACAGACACGAGTGTAGCGAGTGTCCAGCCCGCACTTTTTGCGGACAATTGTGCTGCAACTTGTTAACAGCCGGCTGGCTGATGGAATTCAATAACATTATCATCAGGGTCTCTTACAAAGAAAAATCTAGCGCCGTTGTATTCAACCCTTTCGGTGATGACCAACCCTAAGGCTTCAAGTTTGTTTGAAACCGATTCAGCATCTGTAACCTCTAAAGCAATATGGGTGTAGCCTGGATACTTCATCTCTTTTTTCATCAGAATATTATCTTCAGGAGCATCTTTGGACGCATTAAGGATAAAGTTTATATTTACCCCTGATGGATGCTCTACAATTGCGGCCGGCTCTGGACCAACGGGTCCAGCAAGAAACTCAAACCCGAGATTTCCGTAAAATTCGCGAGAGATATTTAAATCTCTAACCCTTAGGCCAACATGATTAATTCTTGTTATCTCTTCCATGACATATCCCTAGTTAATTGTTTAGGAGGTCGGCTTCCCCACAAAAAGTAGACACCCTATTAGGCGCACTCTTCGTAATAATGTTTCTCATACTCAGCTAGACTCGAATAATCATTTTCCGAGTGTTTTCTCACTCGATTGTAAAACAATTCAGTATATTCGAACACACTAGAATAGAACTCATCTAAATTTACGTAGGATTGTGCAAAAACCTCTTCGGCCTTAAATTTTGAAAACAAATGATTCTGATGTATCAGGCCCGTCTGATCGACGCACAGCTTCTCTACGATAATCTTCGGTGTAATGGTTGTATTTGTTCTGTGTTTTCTTGGTCATATTTGAACCTCATTAGGTGGGAATGAGGTGTCCACTTTTTGTGGCTAGGTAGACATACAAACTTTTAGACATTCCTTTACAACGCATTTACTCCAGAGTGGCTATGGCATTCGAACAGTTCAAGAGTTAATGGGGCATTCTGATGTAAAGATCACGCAGCGCTACACGCA
>JAHRVS010000122.1 GCA_019090565.1 Gammaproteobacteria bacterium | reverse complement strand
TTTCCTTTTGGGTCAGGGCGATGCCCGTATGATTAGGAAGGAAGTGATTCCTGCGCATCGCGGTTTAATTACAGATAGAAACGGGATGGCTTTAGCTGTCAGCACGCCCCTTAAGGCGATCTGGATCAACCCGTCGCGCCTTCTCATGCAGAAAGAAAAAATGGGGAGCGAGCGGGTCATTCAGGAAATTGCCCATGCATGCAACCTTCCTTTGGCGGTTCTGCGCAAGAAAATAAACAAGAACAGGCATAAGGAATTCTTGTACCTGTATCGGGGTATGGCTCCACACAATGCGGAGAGAATGCTCAGCCAAGTGAAAGCCGGATTGAATAGCCGCACGGAGTATGGCCGCTTTTATCCCGCCGGTGAAATTGCTGCGCACGTTGTGGGCATGGCAAATATTGACGAAAAGGGCCAAGAGGGCATGGAATTGTCCTACGACAGTTGGCTGAGAGGAACCCCAGGAGCAAAAAAAATAGTTCGTGACCTCAGCGGCAAACGGGTTAAAGATTTAAGCCTTATTGCACCCGCTAAAGCGGGTAACAATTTGCAGCTCAGTATTGATATGCGCGTACAGCACATTGCCTATCGAGAGCTAGAGTTAGCAGTTAAAAAGCACCGTGCAGACTCTGGCTCTCTTGTTATATTAGATGTAGAGAGCGGTGAAGTGTTATCGATGGTGAACTCGCCTGCATTTAATCCGAACAATCGCAGTCGCATTGATCGACGTAGTTTGCGCAATCGTGCCGTGACAGATTTGTTTGAGCCGGGTTCTACCGTGAAAGCATTTACTGTTGCCGCCGCCTTGGAATCTGGGAAATTTAACGCCAATACCATTGTTAAAACCTCTCCGATTTACCTGAACCGAAAACGCATTGAAGATATTCACTATTACGGCCCAATTAGCGTTGCAAAGATCTTAACAAAATCCAGCAACGTTGGGGCTGCAAAACTAGCGCTTTCTGTTGGGCCTGAGGCTTTAAGCAGCTTGTACCAACAAGTTGGCCTTGGAAGAACAACTAGCAGTGGGTATCCGGGAGAGCGGTCAGGCAGTTTACCGGTACACATGCGTTGGAAGAAAATTGATACCGCAACGTTGTCGTATGGCTATGGTCTTTCTGTGACAGCGCTGCAATTGGCACATGCCTATGCGACGTTAGCGAATTCAGGTGTTCAATACCCAGTGTCTCTCTTGAAGCTTGATGAGCAACCGCTGGGTGAGCAAGTGATGAATTCAGTGACAGCTAAAAAAGTGGTGAAGATGCTAGAAACCGTGGTGAGTCGTAAAGGCACGGCTTCTAGGGCCAAGGTGGAAGGGTATCGCATTGCGGGTAAAACCGGCACCGTACATTTGTCTAGCAGTGAAGGGTATGCAGAAAATAAATACCGGTCTCTATTTGCAGGCATTGCACCGGCAAGTGAGCCAAGAGTGGCCGCCGTCATAATTGTGAATAATCCTAAGGGAAAAGAATATTACGGTGGAGCTGTATCGGCACCCGTATTCGCTAGTGTGATGAAGCAAGTTTTGCCGCTGTTGAATATTCGCCCAGACAACTTACCGTTGCATTTGTCTCACGCGGATGTTGAGCCGAGTAAACGTGGCGAGGTAGTACTGTGAGCCGTGATAAAAGTATACCACTTAAAATGACTCCCACTTGTCGTTCATTAAAGGGCATTACTGAGTCTATTGTAGAAATTGATAATGAGTGTGATCCTATTATTTCGGGAATTCAAATTGATTCGCGCAAGGTAAAAAAGAGTGATTTATTTTTGGCCTTTCCTGGCGAAATCGCGGATGGCCGGGATTTTATTGATGCGGCAATTAATCAAGGTGCGTCGGCGGTGCTGTTTGAAGCGCTAAACATTGGAGGGCAGCACTTTGCCCATAAAGGCGACTTGCACACCATGATTCCCGTTCTTCCGGTGAAGGACGTGGCGAAAAATGCAGGTTATTTTGCGGCAAATTTTTATGGGCAGCCTTCGAAGAAGATGAAGGTGCTGGGCATTACGGGAACCAACGGAAAAACCTCCTGCAGCCATTTGTTATCAGAGGCCTTGACCTACCTTGGAAAAACATCGGCCCTTATCGGGACACTGGGTTCTGGCTTGTGGGGTAGCTTGAGTAAAAATATAAACACAACGCCAGACCCAGTAAGTTTACAAAAAAGTCTTTCTGCCATGCATCGTGATGGCGCGGAATATGTCGCGATGGAGGTGTCCTCTCATGGGCTAGATCAAGGACGTGTTAATGGCATTGATTACCACACGGCAATACTGACCAACATTAGCCGGGATCACCTCGATTACCACGGCACGATGGCAAATTACACACGGTCAAAAGAGCAGCTGTTTTCTTGCTCATCATTGAAATACGGCATTTTAAGCACCGATGACGCGGGGGCTCGGGGAGTATTTGAGCGTTTACAGGCGCAGTCATCCTTTGAGGTGATAGGCGTTGGTCGAGATGTTGATTTGAAATTTGGTCGTGGGATTAAAATAACGAATGTTGAAATCAATGGTGAGATGATTGTTGTTCAATTCAAATCCAGTTGGGGTGACGGTGAGCTGAACAATTCAAATTTATGCGGTGCGTTTAACGTCGAGAACCTTCTTTTAACACTTGCTGCGCTTCTTACTTTAGGGTTTTCTTTTGATAAAGCACTGGGGGCGTTGACGCGGGTTCAAGGGATTCCTGGGCGAATGGAAAAACTGGGAGGAGGCGAACTTCCAAGGGTCTTTGTCGATTACGCTCATACACCGGATGCTTTGCAGTGTGCGTTAACAGCGGCCAAGGCATATGGCTCAAATAAATTGATCTGTGTTTTCGGGTGTGGTGGAGACCGAGATCAAGGCAAACGGGCAGAAATGGGTGTTATTGCTTGCGAGCAAGCCGATGAGGTTATCGTTACTGCTGATAACCCTCGTAGCGAATCAGTAGAAAGCATTTGCCAACAAATTTTGTCAGGGGTTGGTTCACGAGCCCATTGCCAAATTATTCAAGATCGTGCGCAAGCAATTGAACAAGCCATTCGTACTGCTGGGGTCAATGATGTTGTTCTTGTGGCGGGGAAAGGCGCGGAAACGTATCAGGAAGTAGACGGTAAGCGTTGCGACTTTTCTGATCGTGATGTGATTAGTGTTGAGTTAGCAAGGAGGGCAGCATAGTGCGCTTATCCCTAATTGCTCAGGCTATCGAAGCAAAGCAGGTCGAATTTACCGCAGAAAGTGATATCGATATCAGTCAAGTGAACACTGATACACGCTTTATTGAAAACGGTGACCTATTTGTCGCATTAAAGGGGCCTAACTTTAACGGCCATGACTATTTGAGCGACGCACATAAAAAAGGTTGTGTGGCTGCAATTGTCGATACCTTTGATGAGGCATTGCCTCTGCCTCAGTTGGTGGTCAAAGATACGCGCATTGCCTTGGGCTTAATGGCAGAGGCGTGGCGGAATCAATTCAACGATTTAAAAGTAGTTGGTATTA
>JAHRVS010000121.1 GCA_019090565.1 Gammaproteobacteria bacterium | reverse complement strand
TTTATATAGGATGAACGCGAACGGGTAGTTTGGTGTAACCTTTTACAAAGTTAGAGTAAGACCGTTCTGGTTCGCCTACGACTTCTATTTTTTTGAAGCGCTTAAGAATTTCTTCCCACAGAACGCGTAGTTGCATTTCCGCTAAACGGTTGCCCATGCAGCGGTGGATACCAAACCCAAAGGATACATGGTGGCGTGGGCGCGCACGGTCAATAATAAAGGCGTCTGGGTTCTCAATGGCGTCGCCATCACGATTTCCTGAGACGTACCACATTACGACTTTGTCGCCTTTTTTGATGTCTTTACCTTGAAAAGTAAAGTCTTCGTTGGCAGTTCTGCGCATGTGAGTTAAGGGTGTTTGATAACGAATGATTTCAGGGACCATTGTGTCCACCAGCTCCGGGTTGGCTAGCAGCTTGTCATATTCAGCGGGGTTTTCATTGAGAAATAAGACACTGCCAGAGATGGAATTACGCGTAGTATCGTTGCCGCCTACAATTAGCAGCATGATGTTGCCAATGAATTCCATAGGGCGTTCTGCGGCCATGTTTTTGGTTTCTTCAGCTTGAGCCATCATGGAAATCAAGTCGAACTTAGGTTCGCCGTTAGCGCGTTCTTGCCATAATTTCATAAATGCCGGGGCACACTCTTGGGTAAGAATGCGCGCACGGTCATCAAAGGTCTTTATGATAGAGTCGGGCCCTGGGGTGGCTGTAGCAACGTCAGACCAGTACGTCAACTTCTCTCGTTCTTCCATTGGGAAGTCGAATAAGGTGGCAAGCATGAGTGTGGTGAGCTCGACGGATACTTTTTCGACCCAGTCAAAGGTTTCGCCAACGGGAAGGTCATCCAAAATGGTGCAAACGCGTTCGCGAATCAGGCCCTCCATATTTGCGAGATTGCGCGGAGCAACAGCACCCTGAACCGTACGACGTTGATTGCCGTGGGTGGGCTCATCCATGGCAATAAACATGGACACTTTGAAGTTTTCTAGTGGGTCTTGAATGCTGATTGACGGGTTGGATGAAAATACGCCGGGGTTGCCTTCGATGGCCGAGATATCATCAAATTTTGTGACCGACCAATAAGGCCCGAACTCTGAATCTTTGCAGTAATGGACGGGGTCTTCTTTACGAAGCCGTTCAAAAAAACCCCACATTGTGTTGGAGCGAAATAATTCTCGTTGAGAAACATCGTAGTCTACCAGGGGGACATCGTAAGGGTCTTTGCCTACCATGGAGGTGCGAGCATCGACTGCGCCAGAGCTATTTACTTCTGCTGTTTTCGTTGTTTCACTCATAAAAAAGCCTACTTAATTAGATTTAAAGGTTGTCTAGAATTGAAATTCAGGTAGGTGAACAACAAGGCCGTCGAGCTCATCTTTTATCTTTATTTGACAGCACAAGCGGGAGGTGGGTTTTCGGTCGGGGTTTAAGCTCATAATGGCCTCCTCTGCATCGTGAGGTTGGCCTACGGCTTCTATCCATTTTTCGTCTACATAAACGTGGCAAGTCGCGCAGTTGCACTCGCCACCACAGTCCGCATCGATGCCAGAAACGAGGTTGTCTACTGCGATATTCATGACTGATAAGCCATTTTCTGCTTCGTGTGCAATCTCTTCGCCATCATGCTGGATGAATGTAATTTTTGGCATAGTCCTATTCTCCTGATTTTTGTGTCGTTGTTTTATAGTGCTTGGTAATAAATCACCACTTTTTGGCCTCGGCACGGGGCTAACAAGTGGTATGAAAATTAAATTGCGAGGGTTAAGGTGTGATGATTGTATCGGCGATGTCTATTTCGCTATCGGCCAGTTTAATGGGGTCCACTTTTTGGCCGTAGAATTTTCTGCCAGCCATAAAGTCACGTGCGGCGTTAACGGCATCGACAGCGACAAGATGGTTGTCTTTTAGATAAAAAATTGCAAAGTTTTGCTGGGTTTTGTCACCGCGTACGATTTGATTGTCGCTATCGGTCGAAAACCCGACCATTTGTAATTTGAGTTCGTACTGATCTGACCAGAACCAAGGCACTGCAGAATAGATCTTTTCTTTTCCCATGATATTAGACGCAGCCACTTTCGCCTGATCCATGGCGTTAGGCACGGACTCTAACCTCAAGCGTCGGTTGAGGATGGGGTTCGGGTGGTTGGAGCAATCGCCAATGGCATAAATATTGGGGTTAGATGTTAAGCAGTGCCCATCGGTAGTGATGCCATTCTCACAATCTAGTTGGGCTTCCTGGGCAAGCTCTGTGTTTGGAATGATGCCAATGCCCACGATGGCTACATCGGCTTCTAATGTTTGGTCTTTGCACAGCACATAACCGAGCGAGGTACTGTCACCGTTAGCTTCAAAGCCTACTACGCCTGATTGCAAGATGATTTTTACGCCTTTGTCGGCATGGAGCTGATGATAAAACTTGCTCATCTCTGGCGTGGTTACGCGCTTAAGAATCCTGTCTTCGGTTTCGATAACGGTGACGTCCATGCCCGCGCTGACCGCGACAGAAGCCACCTCAAGACCAATATAGCCACCGCCAACGATGACCATTTTTTTACCTTTCTGGATGGTTGGCTTTATCGCGTTAACGTCATCAAGGGTGCGTAAATACTGAATGCCGCCTAAATCACTACCGTTGATATTTAATCGACGAGGACGGCTACCGGTGGCGATAATTAAATCGTCGTAATCAATGAGCTCACCTTGCTCTGTGCTAATTTGTTTTGAAGAAGGAGCGATAGCGGTAACGCGTTCGCCGATACGAAGAGTGATATTGTGGTCGGCATAAAATTTTTCAGCGCGTAAAAAAACCCGTCCTTCTTCGTGTTCTCCTGAGAGGTACTGCTTAGATAAAAATGGACGCTGATAGGGTAAGTGAGATTCATCGCCAAAAAGCATTATTTCCTCTTTGTACCCCATTTGGCGAAGGCTGGCGACAGCCTGTCCGCCGGCCTGTCCTGCTCCGATAATGATTATTCGACTCACTAATTACCTCTGTTTACGGGTGCATTGATAGATGAATTTAAGCCGCTTATTGGTG
>JAHRVS010000120.1 GCA_019090565.1 Gammaproteobacteria bacterium | reverse complement strand
TCTTTTTGCAAGCCATGAATCGCACTTTACAAAAAAAAGAAACCGAAATTAATCGGCAAAAAGAAACGCTTAGCCGGAATGAGCAAATTGTCGCCTTGGGTACGCTGGCGGCTGATGCTGCTCACGAATTAAGCACACCTCTGTCAACCATGGCGATCACCATCAATGAATTGCAGCATGGGTGCGAAGAACAAAGCGACATCTACGAAGACCTTGCGCTGCTGAGAGCGCAAGTAGATCGATGTAAACATGTATTGACTTCCTTAACCGATCGCACGGGGTTTTCTCGGCCCAACTCCCTTGACTCAGTTCCTCTACTTAGCTTTATTAAACAACAAATTCACGAGGTACAAATAACCAAACCCAGTCTCGAAATTGAATATGTCTGTGACTTCGATGAGGCCCTCAGCATCCAGCACAACCCCGCTTTTCTTCATGGAATAAAAAATATCATTAGCAACGCTGTGGAAGCCAGTAAAGCATATGTCTCTATTCACCTCCGCCTGGATGAGGCCAACCTAATTTTGTCCATTTCAAATGACGGTGCCGATATTACCCAGTTAAATGAAAACAAAATTGGTACGCCGTTTTACACACAAAAGAAACACGGCTTGGGGTTGGGGTTATTTCTGGCAATATCTACCATTGAGCAGATGGGAGGCCATATTCAGTGGCACAGCCGACCAAGTGGTGGGACGACCATAGCACTGACTGTTCCACTTGAGGCGCTCTAGGAATCCATGTACAACCATACGAAGGGTCGACCATGAACGAAGAAGCTACTGACCTGCAAACCTGCCTCGTCGTAGATGACGATGAGGTTTATCTTCATGTTCTCAGCAAGGCTTTGCTTCGCCGAGGCCTTAACGTATTGAGCGCCACAAGTGTCGAGCACGCAAAAGAGATACTCGAGCAATCAATACCAGACTTGGCTGTCATAGACTTAAAGCTAGAAGGACAGTCAGGCTTACACCTCATCAAACCCATTCTTTCAAAAAATGAACGGTGTAAAATATTAATGCTCACCGGCTATGCGTCTATTACTACCGCCGTCGATGCCATTAAGTTGGGAGCAATCAATTATCTCAGTAAGCCAGCGGACGCAGATCAAATAATGACAGCGCTGCGCAGTGAAGCCAGCCAGGTAGATGCTGCTGCTTCCCATAATGCTACGATGTCAGTTAATCGATTGGAATGGGAACACATACAGCGCACCCTCAAAGAGCACGATAACAATATATCTGCCGCAGCTCGTAGCTTGGGGATGCACCGCCGAACGCTACAGCGGAAACTGCAAAAACGCCCTAAGAAACAATAAAGCACCAGGCGATATATGACTGTTTTTTAAACAGAAATAACAAGCGCTTTGTTGTCCGAAGTACTGAGTTCGCTGAATGCTTTTTAAGCCTCCCAGGTTTTCAAACAATTGTGTAGATTTCACCCGTATAGCCATTTAAGTCATTTAATCGCTGCTTCAATGTGGCGCGAAATCACAATAAAATCCTTCTTGTATTTCTTGAGTATAAAATATTTTTATATTTAATATCAACAGGTTATATCATAACGCACTAATGAGGCGACAAGCACACCCGCCTTCCGGTGTCACATAATGACTATTGCATAAAGAAAAAAACAAGGTAGACTGCGTTTTTCATTTAGATAGCTTTGCATAAGTAAGCGCATGGAAGTGCTTAACATACTATGTAACAACACAAATATAAGATTTATTGTAGTGAGGGTGTTATGACTAATACAGATTTCGTGGCCTACAACGAGTTCACATTCGATGAGCCTCTCATCAATGTACGCAAGGTAAAGCAGCTCTGGCATGGCCGCAAAAGAACCATGCGTGCCGTGAGCACTGTTGTTCGCATTGAGCGCTCCTACGCAAAGCTTAACAAAAAAACGGATGGCTGGGCTAAGGATCGTTACAAACCTCTTTATAAAGAGCTGCATGCAAAAAATGCTGATCTACTGTTTCGCCTATGTAAAAACAATGGCGCTACATGGGTCAAACTGGCTCAGTTCTTAAGTGCTCGCCCTGACATGCTTCCCAAGGCATACATTGAAGCCCTAAAACCGCTTCAGAATGAAAATCGTCAAATTCCTTTCCCTACCTTAGTACCTGTTCTTCAAGACGAGCTTGGCTGGAACTGGCGTGACAAGTTCGAATGGGTTGACGAAAACCCCATTGCCACAGCATCTATTGCACAAGTACACAAGGCCCGCACCAAAGAAGGCGTTGATGTTGCTATAAAAATTCAGCAGCCCCATGTTCGTGATTTGTTTGATGAAGATTTTACTACTTTCCAGTTAATTGGCCGCGCTCTTCGCGGAAAACTTCCAGGAAATGTTGATATCGAACAAATGGTTATGCTTCTTCTAGAAATGACTGCTGAAGAACTCGACTTCCGCAACGAAGAGAAGAATACCCGTGATTTCGGCGCACTTGACCATATGCCTCGTATCCGTGTTCCAGTACTGGTTGAAAATTTATCTACTAAGCGTGTTATCGTTACAGAGTGGATCGTGGGCTCACGCCTTGTAGAGCATCTTGATCGCAGTAACAAAGAAGAAGCGAAAGACCTTCTTACTGTTTTGCAAAATAGCTACATGCAGCAAATCACCCAGTTCGGTAAATTTCAGGCTGACCCGCATCCTGGTAACTTCTTGGTCACCCCCGATAAAGAAATCTTTATCGTTGACTACGGCACCATTGGTCGCTTAACACCAGAAGAAACCATGAACTACAGCATGCTGATCATGGTACTGATGGGGCACATGGAAGGAAATATTGGCGACATGCTTGAGAAAGCGGGCTTCCAGGGTGGCATTCCTAATGAAACATTAGAAGAGTTATCACAGTACGTTGTCCGAACCAAGCGACCTGCCAAGAAAGTGAACGTTGAGGAGGTTATCGGAGAGCTACTTGAGACCTTACAGGACGCTCAGGTAATTGTGCCAGATCCATTCGTAGCCTTAGGCCGCGTTATTGGAACACTTGGTGGCTTTATGCAAACCTATAAAGTGCCTTTCACTTGGTTGCCACCTGGGGCCACCAAAAAGAGTAAAAAAGAAGACGTGAGCGACAAAGCAGAAAAAACAACTGACGAAAAATAAAACAGTTTATCTTCTGCTTTAGAAAAAAGCCCTCATTTGAGGGCTTTTTTTATGCCTAACTGCCAAGCTTTTCGGCCACCCAGTTTAGGTCACCACACTGCATTTTCTAACAAACCTTTGCTGTAACTATCCAGCAAGCCCAGCAACGGCTCCAACTTTTGCAGAACAAGGCCGTAAGTGGTCATTTGTTAATGCCGTTATACACTAACTTGAGCGTGAAGCTAAAGAGACTTTGTCGCGCCAGAATTGACGACACCTACCGGCATACAATCAACAATCAGCCAAATCTACTTCAGCTCCAAACTCTCACCAAAATCTAGAACACGGAAATCGATAACCTCACCCGCATGCATTCGTTGCACCAAGGCGGTTTTAAGAACATCAACCGCCTCAAACTGGCCATCCATACCCAAGCGAAATGTCCCCCAATGTATGGCAACACTGGTTTCAGCACCCAAAAGTTCATGTGCGTTTAGCGCCTCTACTGGGGAAATATGAGACCCTTCCATAATCGACTCGGGACGAAATGCACCAATAGGCAGAAGCGCTAGCCTCATCCCTCCAAAACGCTCCTTAATCATCTTAAAGTGTGGCCCCATAGCTGTATCACCAGCAAAGTAGTGAGCCCCATGAGGGGTATTGAATACATAGCCCATCCAGAGGCGTTTATTTTTATCCCCAACATTCCGCCTTGACCAATGCTGTGCCGGTACGCCAACGACTTCTAGATTTGGATGCACTTGTGTAGAATCCCACCAATCCAACTCTTTGACGTTTTTAATCCCTTCCTTTCTCAGTAACTCCGCGTTCCCTATTCCCACTAAAACCTGAGGTTCGAAGCGCTCAGAAAGGCGCTTCAGACTGGGTATATCCATGTGGTCATAATGACTATGACTCACCACCACCACATCAATCTGAGGCAGCTCTTCAAAACGTAGCCCTGGTGGACGATACCGATAGGGAGAGGCCAAGGGCAATGGGCCACAGTAATCGGACCAGATCGGGTCTGTAAGGATATTCAGACCCTCTGTTTGAATCAGTGTGGTAGAGTGGTTGATAAACGTGACTCTAAGTGCCTTCCCCATGACCCTTTCAACAGGCGGTCCATAATGCTTATTGGGCAATTTATCCCACTGACCAAGCCCCTGATCCCCGGATACCACACCCCGAAGCGCCGAAACATAACGCCGTTCTATTTTCTCGACTAAATTAAAAAATCGCTCCCCATCAAAATGATCACTTTTTGCGCCCGAATAAATGGGCTCCCCTCCCCATAAAGAGAAAGACAAATAGCCCCCCAAAATTAGGGTCACAGCACTAAAAATCATTCGTCGAGCTCTCATTCTCTCTCCGTTCATTAATACCACTCCATTTAGCTGGTTGTTGAGATTCGCTGATAAAAAACCGGCACTACAAAACGTACGGGATACTTTAAATGCGATTCCAGTAAAACCAGAGATTCTTAGGCAACACCGCAAATGACCGGGCCGATAGAGCCTCAATAAGCTGCTAGGAAATAAAGAATGTAACAAGAGGCACCCTCCTCACTCTACATCACGCTAACTGCACCCACAACGCAACAAGCATTCATTCACAAGCTTTCCTATACTTATGGTTTCACCTAGAAGTAGGCGACATCTGATGAAGATAAAAACTCTTGTTACCCTCTCCCTTCTCGCGGGCTTTATAAGCTCCCCCCTGTACGCAAAAAAGGAGCACAATAAGCACCAAAAACTGCCTCCAGGGTTAAAAATGAAAATTGATAGGGGTGGAAAACTTCCCCCCGGGTGGAAGAAAAAGCTCGCTCGTGGCCAAGTGATGGACAGAGATGTCTATTCCCATGGTGTGGTAATAAAAGCCATTGATACCAAAGGCATCGTCACTGTCCGAGTGGATGACAAAGTGGTTCGCTTATACAAAGCGACAAGAGAAATTGTCGACATTTTAAAATAAACCCCAGTGCAATAGTCAAACCCCCACTATTGCACGTTGTAAGCCTCACAGCCCCCCTTTAACTGGGTATTTGCCGCCTTCTTGGCCCTCGCGCTCATTTACAAGCCCCATCACTCACTTGCTTTCATTCAGAAGCTGCCTATAATAACACTGTCCATATAAACAGTTAAATTGCCAGCCAGCCGCTTCTGAGTATCAACGCATGCATGCAAACGATCTAGAAAAACTTCTTAGCACTCGCAAGATTTGGCGGGCATCGCGCCATCCCTCTGCTGAGGGCTGCAGTCTAGACAGCGGGCACCCTCTTCTCAATCAGCACCTCCCAGATGAAGGCTGGCCTACATCTGGTTTAACAGAGTTACTATGTGACCAGGCAGGCATTGGCGAACTCAGCCTTTTAGGGCCTGCCCTTATGCAACTCAGCCAAAAACAGGGTTGGATTGTCTGGATCGACCCCCCTTACTGGCCCTATGCACCCGCCTTGGCGCAGCAGGGCATAGATTTAAGCCGCGTTGTTCTACTAAAAACCCAGTCACAAACAGAGCAACTCTGGGCTTTGGAAACCTTGCTCAAGGCAACTTACTGCCACGCCGTCCTGTTCTGGCCCAAACATTATTCCCCCAAAGCATTACGACGACTGCAGGTGGCCAGCCGCCACGGAAACAGTTGGGGCATCGCATTTCGCCCTCTCAGCTGCCAAAGCCAAGCCTCTCCAGCTCCGTTGAGAATCCGGCTTTGTCGCTCAGCACAACAGGAACAAGCCGGACTAGGAGTAGAGATCCTCAAACGCCCAGGCGCCTGGGCATCCCCCACTTTTCACCTACCCATTCAGAATGAAATTCGCACTACCAATAGCAGTCCAGATCTTGCCCTTAGAAAAAACACCACTGGTGTTTTAACCACCTTATAGCACCCCCCTTATCAACCCGCCATACAGTTGTATCACCATGAAGCACAGCTCTCACTACCTTTGTTTTTACTTTCCTTATTTGCCACTGGAAATTTTCACGCTCGAGCTCCAAAGCAATACGCCTTTTGCCTTGGAGCAAAGGAAAAACAAACGACGGTGCATCCTGCTGTGCAATGCCGCTGCACAGTCATTGGGTATTCACAGTGGCATGAGTATCAACCAAGCTTACGCACTGTGTCCTGCCTTGCTGCTAAAGCATGAAGATCTTGCGCAGCAAAAACAGGCCCTGCAACAGCTTGCTATTTGGTCTTATGAAATAAGCCCGAGTATTTTTCTGAAAAACAATCAAACATTAATCCTTGAAGTAGGTAGCTGTTTAAAAATGCATGGTAGCCTCGATGATTTTTTATTATTCCTCGCAAAAAGATCACATCAGTTGCATTACACCTGCAAGGCAGTAATAGCACAAAGTGCCTCGGGGGCTTATCTGCTGGCAAAACACCTTCAACTACCAGAAAAACAAGTATTTCAACTCCAGAAATTCAACCTCAATGCACTACACCATTTACCCCTGTCTTTGATGGAAATAATGCCCAAGCAACAAGAAAAACTAGAGGGCATGGGTTTGAGTACGCTAGGAGATCTATTTGATCTCCCCAAGGCCTCTTTACACCAACGCTTTGGAGAGGAGTTCATGCGGCAACTGGAAGAAATAAAGGGCAATGCCATACTGCAACTTCCGGCATTTATATTGCCTGAGACCTTTTCCAGAACCGTCAGTTTTATCGAAGAGCTGGAGCAAGTAGAACAACTTATTTTCCCTTTGCAACGCTTAGTCAGTGAGCTCTGTGACTACTTACTACTGAGACAGAAAACACTCCGGCAATTGAAAATCACACTGGGGTTTCGCGAACGTAACGATGAATACCTCTATTTAGGCTTAAGTCAGAATAGACCCGCAACAAACAATTTTGTAAAAGAAATGACCGCACTATTGCGTTTAAAATTCAATAATTACACCCTCCATCAAGCCGTGATTAAATTATCACTCGATGTCTGCCATTTTTTCCCGCTACAACAACAGAGTGATGACTTGTTTGCACCACAAAAATCCAGCAAAGAAAGCCCCCAGGCTTTACTGGATCAGCTGCAAGCCCGCCTTGGCCCTCAAGCCTTACAAAGCATGGCGTTACACGAAGACCATCGCCCAGAACGCACTTTTTCCTTGCAGCCCTTGGGGCATTCCCAAGCAGGTGTTTTGTTATTGCCTGAACGCCCCCTCTGGTTACTCAACGCTCCCCGCCCCCTAGTCGTCCTTAACCAGCAGCCCCGTATGAATGGACCCTTTCGTTTACTCAAAGGCCCTGAGCGCATTGCCAGCGGTTGGTGGGACCACGCACCCATTCAACGTGATTATTTTATCGCCCAGCATCTTAGCGGGGCTCTGTATTGGTTATTTCAAACACAAGAAGAAAAACGCTGGTACCTGCATGGCATATTCTCCTAGGCCCTCAAGCATTCAAACCACGAGACAAG
>JAHRVS010000119.1 GCA_019090565.1 Gammaproteobacteria bacterium | reverse complement strand
CCTTCTCTCGGACCCTTGAAGGGTGAGTCGGGGGTTGTGAATACTTCGAATAACATTTCAATACTCCTTTCTTTCTTATTATTTAGTTTGCCTGGCCGCCTACTTAAGGTAAACGGCCAGGCGCTAATCACCGGCCGTGTTGAAATCATTGCTTCAATTTATGCTGGGGACGATGCTGGACTCCTTAAGCCTCTTCTAAGCTAATTCCAGCAGGGATTCTAGTGAGACTGAAAAGGCGTGACACTTGAGTTACTTTGCAGCTGAGGCCTAACGAGTCACCACTAACATAGCGAGTTTTATTTGGGTTTAGAAGTGGCAGAATGCCGCACATTGGCGCATAACAATAGGAATAGTGTAAAAAACCACAGCCTGCGAGTGGGTTTTGGCCATTAGTTGTTGCATTGGGAGTGGCAGGGGGAAGGATAAGACAAGGTTTGGTTGAACGAAGACTCAAAGGCAAGGTGGGCGGAGTAAGGCCTTACCTTTGAGGGTTGCTGTTGTGCAGGCGCCTTAGCGGCGCTGCGAGCAATGAACGCCTATAAAAGGGCTATGATTGAACTTGAACCATACCATTCTCTACTTTGATAGGGTAAGTGCCGATCTGAACGGTTTCGTCTTCCTGACACTGACCATTGCTTAAAACAAAGTGCTGCTTATATACGGGGGAGGCGACGACGATTTCACCTTTGAGGTCGCCGACTAAGCCGCGAGACAGTACATTTGCTTTGCTGAAAGGGTCAAAGTTGTCCACAGCATAGAGCTTTTGGTCTGCCCCATTACCAATGCGAAAAATAGCAACCTGCTTGTCGTTTACGAGGGCGCAAGTGCCGCTATCAGGTAGAACTTGATCTAACTGACAAATTTCTATCCATTTACTCATCTGTTTCACCTTAAGCTATTGCAGCGTCATGTTTGTTGGCTTTTTCTTCTTCGCGAGCAGGACGAATTTGTTGTCGCTCTCGTACAAAGACCACGCTTGGATCTGCCTTTTTACTGTTTACAAAGTGTGTAAAGCGCTGTTGTGCATTGTCATCTTCAATCGTTCGCTTCCATTCACACTCGTAGTTATCGATGACGATTTGCATTTCAGATTCAAGTTGATCACCGAGCCCAAGGCTGTCATTAATGATGACATCTTGCAGGTAGCTAAGCCCGCCTTCAAGGTTTTCCATCCAGACTGAGGTGCGCTGCAGACGATCTGCAGTGCGAATATAAAACATAAAGAAGCGATCGATATACTTCAGCAGGGTTTCTTTATCGAGGTCAGAGGCAAAAAGGTCGCCGTGACGAGGCTTCATACCACCGTTGCCACATACGTACATATTCCAGCCGTTTTCGGTGGCAATAATGCCCACATCCTTGCTTTGTGCCTCAGCGCATTCGCGGGTGCAGCCTGACACAGCAAGTTTTATTTTATGAGGGGAGCGTAAGCCGCGATAACGGTTTTCAACTTCTATGGCCAAACCAACACTGTCGTCCATGCCGTAACGGCACCAAGTGCTGCCTACGCAAGACTTTACCGTACGCATGGCCTTGCCATAGGCGTGACCGGTTTCAAATCCAGCGTCGACAAGCTCTTTCCAAATATGTGGTAGCTGATCTACGCGGGCACCAAACATATCAATACGCTGGCCGCCGGTAATTTTTGTGTAGAGGTCGTACTTTTTGGCCACTTGGCCGATAACAATCAAGCCTTCGGGCGTGATTTCTCCACCTGGAATTCGTGGCACTACCGAGTAGGTGCCGTCTTTTTGCATATTGGCCAGGAAGTTATCATTGGTATCTTGCAGGGGCGTATTTTCTGTCTCAAGAATGTATTTATTCCAGCAGGAGGCCAAAATATTGCCCACAGCAGGCCGGCATATTTCGCAACCGTGGCCGGTACCGTGCTTGCTTAGCAACTCGCCGAAGCTGTGGATTTGTCCAGCTCTAACAAGATGGTAAAGCTCTTGGCGTGTGTGTTTGAAGTGTTCGCAGATACTTCTGTCGACTTCTATTCCCTGCTTTTCTAATTCGGAGTCGAGGACTTGTTTAACCAAGGCAGAGCAGCCGCCGCAGCCTGTTGCCGCATTGGTGCATGCCTTAAGTTCTGCCAGTCCCGTTACGCCGCCATCGATGGCGGAGCACAAGTCGCCCTTAGTGACGTTGTTGCAAGAACATATTTGAGCGGTTTCTGGCAGCATGTCGACGCCCAAACCGGGTGCAGCGCCATCACCCTGGGGCAAGATTAAACCCTCAGGAGTGCCGGGAATATCAATTTGGTTTAACATGAGCTGTAGTAGGGTGCCGTATTCTTCGGCATCACCAACCAAAACCGCACCAAGCAGTTTCTTGTTGTCGCTACTGACTACAATCTTTTTATAGATCTGGTTGATTTCATCGTTGTAACTGAAGGAGCGGCTACCTTCGGTACGGCCATGCGCATCACCCACGCTAGCGACATCAACACCCATTAGTTTGAGCTTGGTGCTCATGTCCGCACCAGTAAACGCTGCCTCATTACCAACCAGGTGATCGGCTGCGACTTTAGACATCTGCCAGCCTGGGGCAATTAGGCCAAAAATACGTTGATCCCAGAGGGCGCATTCTCCGATGGCATACACATCCGGATCGGAAGTCTGGCATGAGTTGTTAATACTGATACCACCCCGTGGACCGAGCTCTAAGCCGGAGCTACGTGCTAGCTCATCTTGTGGGCGAATACCGGCAGAAAAAACGATAATATCGGTGTTGAGTTCTTCGCCATCAGCAAAGCACATTTTGTGTGTGGTGCCATCGCCGTCAATGATTTCCTTGGTGTTTTTCTCGGTATGCACGCGCACGCCGAGTTCTTGAATCTTGCTGCGTAATACGGCGCCGCCGCCTTCATCGACTTGAACGGCCATTAAGCGCGGAGCAAATTCTACAACGTGTGTTTCAAGACCCAGATCTTTAAGCGCTTTCGCTGCCTCAAGGCCAAGTAAACCACCGCCGACCACTGCGCCGACTTTACCAGTTTTTGCCGCTGCTGCGATTTTATCGAGGTCCTCTAGGGTGCGGTAAACAAAGCAGTTATCCCGTTCATGGCCGGGGACGGGCGGTACAAATGGAAATGAACCTGTTGCGAGGATAAGTTTGTCGTAAGTCAGTTCAGCCCCCTTGGCTGACTTAACTGTTTTTT
>JAHRVS010000118.1 GCA_019090565.1 Gammaproteobacteria bacterium | reverse complement strand
TCTCATCATCATTTAGGCGCATATAGAAAGCCTTAATGTCTTTTGGGTAATTCATTACGATCACAGGGCCCTTTACGTGATTTTCACATAAATAGCGTTCATGCTCTGACTGCAAATCTATTCCCCACTCTACTGGGTACTCAAATTTGTGTTTTGATTTTTGGAGAATATTTATGGCGTCGCTGTAATCGATGCGTTCAAAAGGGTTGTCGAGCACTGACTCAATGCGACTAATTGCCTGTTTGTCGATTTGTTTAGCAAAAAATGCCATGTCATCTGGAATTTCTTCCAACACAGCCCCTAAGACATACTTGAGGAAGGATTCGGCCAGCGTGGCGACGTCCGATAAATCAGCAAAGGCAATTTCTGGTTCTACCATCCAAAACTCTGCAAGGTGGCGGCTGGTGTTTGAGTTCTCTGCACGAAAAGTAGGGCCAAAGGTATACACTCTCGACATGGCCAGGCAATAGCTTTCGACATTGAGCTGTCCAGACACAGTCAGGAAAGCCTCTTTGCCGAAGAAATCCTGGCTGTGGTCTACATTTCCTTGCGGGTTGCGAGGAAGGTTTTCTGAATCTAGCGTACTGACGCGAAACATTTCTCCTGCGCCTTCGCAGTCACTGGCGGTAATAATGGGGGTATTTACCCAATAAAACCCCTGTTCATGAAAATAGCGATGGATGGCTCCAGCAAGGTGATGACGAACGCGCGTTACCGCGCCAAAAGTATTGCTGCGAGGGCGCAAGTGGGCGACGCTGCGTAGGTGCTCCATGGAGTGGTGCTTGGGAGACAAAGGGTAGCTTTCTGGGTCTTGCACTGAGCCGACTAAGGACACTTTGCTGGCTTGAATTTCGTAGCTCTGTCCCTTTCCTTGAGATTGGACCAGTTCTCCGGTGGCAATTACGCTGCAACCTGTAGTGAGGTGAAGAATCTCGTCGGCGTAGTTTGAAAGAGTCTCGTCGGCAATAACTTGCAGTGGAGAAAAGCAAGTGCCGTCACTGATACTCAGAAATGAAAACCCACCTTTTGAATCGCGGCGGGTGCGAATCCAGCCTTTAATCGTAACGGTACTACCTTCTGCTACCATTCCAGCAAGTATTTGTTTGATCATTGAATCGGTCATGATGCGTATCCAGGTTGAATCACAGGTTGAATCTAGGAGTTAGGATAGTCGGTGCGCGGGTTTCGCTCAATGGGAGAAATTAAAATTATTCGTATTAGCTCAAAAGGGGCGAAGGTATTTTAAATTTCATGGGGGATGATGACACTTATTATGGTCGATGATGGGTGCTAGAGGGAAATTACCAATAGTTAACAGTCGTATTTAGGGGGCTGCTTATAATGACCAAATGGCCCCTCACTTTCAGTTTTATGAACGTACCTGTTGGTGGCTTTCATCGTCATAAGTCCACCAATCAGCTAGCGGCGCGCCAAATACAATGAGCAGAGTCTACAAGCGCTAAACTGACTGAAGTAGTTGTTCTTTCGTATTGTTGATGAGGTCGTTATAGCCATCTTCATCAAGCCTAAATATTTTCCTGAGCTTTGGCTGCATCGCTTTCCAGTGTTGGGGATACTCTTCTTCGTTTGCGGCTCCTTCTTTTTCCCCAGCAATGTGCTGCGCTGTGACTAATAAAGCAAGCAGGATGACAAAGGGGTCATCGTATTTTTTTATCTTTTTGAAAACCAAGTGACTACGGTGATGATAGAAGAGGGCTTTGCAAATATGCTCAGGCAGAAACCACTTATCGCATAAATAATACCCCACTATGGCGTGGTTAACTTTGTAAACTCTGTCTTCGGCTTTGGTAGCTTCAATTCCAGGCAGCATCGAGTCCCCTTGCATCTGTTCTTCGTAATCGGGGTAATTTTGCATCAAAATCGGAATGCCGGCGTTATGAAATAACCCAAATGTATACGCCTCCTCAGGGTCGATTATTTTGGATTGGGTGGCGATTAGCCCACAAATTTGCGCATCTTTGGAGGCGGCCATCCAGAACTTAGATAGATCTAAGCCATCGCTGACCAACTGCCTCAGCGAGACATCCCTCACCAAAGCAATAACGCGAAGTAGCCCAAGCAAACCGACTGCCTGTTGTATTGAGGTGATAGTTTGGTTTAAGCCAAACAAGGGGCTATTTACGGTTTTTAGTACTTCCGAGGCAATACTGATGTCGCTGCTAATCATGTCGGCAACTAAGTCGAAATCACACTGGCCTTTTTTTGATTCTCGGTTGATGGCAACCAATAATTCTGGCTGAGCCGGAATCTCGATTTTTTCGATCAGCTTGTCGGCGGTTATTAACTCATTGTTACTCATTACGTACCTGCCGCCTAAGCGGGTTGTTTATTGATTCCCAGCGACGCGGTGGGCTCAGCGTTGCCGATTACGATTACGAAGCCCATTCTCTTGGGTTAGCTAAAGTACCCTTAATGGTAGTTGATGAAATCATTTTAAACTGAGGGCAATTGTAAAAAAAGAGAGCGCAGGCCTCGTGATTGTTTGCAGCGAATAAGACGTTTCATTAAAGGTGTGGGCTGTAAGGTGTTGATTTTTAAGGTTTGCATCGGAGAATCTAAATATCAATATCCCCCTTTTACTTGTCCTCGCATGTGTTTACACTGGCCGGTCTTGAGCGCGAATGAAAGGGGGCAGCGAGTGGCAGAGTTTCAAGAAAAAATAGTTCATGCGAATGGCTTGGATTTCGGCGTAAAGCAATGGGGCAGTCCAGATGGAACGCCGACGCTGGGCCTTCATGGGTGGCTAGACAATGCCGGTACTTATGACCAGCTAGCACCCCAACTAAACGCGCTCAACTTTTGCGCCATGGATATGGCTGGCCATGGCCTCAGTACGCACCGCCCTCCCGGGTGCCATTACTATATTACTGATTATATTTCGGACGCCATTGCCATTGCAGATAGACTATCTTGGCCTTCTTTTAACTTGATTGGCCACTCATTGGGGGCAAATGTCTCCTTAATGCTTGCGGGGGCGTACCCCGATCGTATTAAAAAACTTGTTCTTATAGAGGGCTTTGGCCCACATACGCGACCTGCTGGTGCTGCGGGTTCTCAAATACGCTCAGCGTTTGCGAAAATGAAAAACTTTGACCCAAATTTACAGCTGATCTACAACACCTGGGATGAGATTGTCGAAAAGCGCATGGTGGGTGGTACCGTTGTAAACCGGCAGGCTGCTGAGTCGTTGTGTCGCAGAGGAACCAAAGACGTTTCAGGTGGCTGGACTTGGCGCTCAGACCCTCGACTTCGATATGCCTCTCCATTACGCTTTCCTGAGGAAGAAATCTGCGCCTTAATCGCTGAGGTTACAGCGCCAACGTGCTTAATATTGGGTGAAACGGGCCTGCCACCAGCGTTTATGGGTATTGAAACACGAAAAAAACAGCATAAAAATCTAAGTATTGAAACCCTGCCTGGGCAGCACCACCTTCACCTTGAAGATCAGTCTGGCTCTGTAGCAGCGGTAATTAACCAATTTTTGGAAGAGTGAAAGAAATGAGTAGTAGTAAAATGGATGCCTGGGAAGGTCGTAGTTTTGATGTGAATGGCTTGCAAGTACACGCAAAAATTTGGGGTCCTAAAGAAGGAAAGAAAGTCATAGCGCTTCATGGGTGGCTGGATAATGCCGCGAGCTTTGATTTGCTCGCGGCCCAACTGCCTGATTTGCGCATTTGCGCTGTTGATCTGGTCGGGCACGGCTTAAGTGACCATCGACCAGGCTGGGGGCATTACTATTTTAATGAATATGTTTTTGATGTTTTGGAACTTGCCAATCAACTGGGTTGGGATCAATACAGCTTGATGGGGCACTCAATGGGTGCGCATATTTCTTTGATGGTAGCAGGCACTGAGCCAAGTCGAGTGAAAAAATTAATGCTACTAGAGGGTTTTGGTGCGCCAAGCATGGTTTCGCCTGAAGCAATTCCGATTCTCGCACAAACGGCTTTTCGTAAAACCATTGGCCTACGAGAAAAAACGGCACCGGTTTATGCTGATCTGGATGCAGCGACTCAGGCGCGGGTAAATGGTTTTTTTAAGATAGAGGCTTCTGCAGCAAGGTTGCTTTGTGATCGTGGCTCCCGCAAAACCGAAGGTGGCATAAGCTTTCGCTCCGATCCGCGCTTACGTTTTATTTCCTCTTCCGCTGCGAGCCACAATGAGTTTTGTTCCTATATTCGCGCGGTGGCTGCGCCGACGTGTTTGATCCTTGCTGAGGAGGGTGTCCCGCGAGACGAAGCAGAAATGCAAGAGAGGATTCAGGCACATAAAAACCTTCAGGTTGAATATTTGCCAGGTGGCCATCACTTGCATATGGAAGAGCAAAGTACTGATGTAGCGAAAATTGTGGCTGAGTTTTTTGAAACAAAACACCTGTCCTTGTGACGTGTTTTTTGAAGAGAGTGGCCTATAAAGCTTGGGCGTGTGGGTAAACTGGATCTGGAAAGGGAAATCAGGATGAATAAAACCTTATTGATAAAAGTGCGATGCCTATTATTTTTGAGCGTTGCTTTTTCAATTAGCGGTACTTTAAGTGCTCAGGTAAAGACGCATTTTTCAGATTTTAAAGCGTTTACAGGGGAAACCTTGCTGAATGAGAAGTCCAGTCTGGAGTCATCGGTATACCGGTTACCTCTCGGGACGCTAAAGAGAAAAGAAGGGCGTTTGCAGCCAGAGTTTGAAAAAAAACTAATAGGTAGTGTAAGCCATCTAACTTATGAAATAGGGCGTGATGCGGCTCCCAGCGAAGTCTTTCAGCACTATTTGGATTTTTTTACGCAGCAAAAAAAATACCAGACACTCTATCGTTGCAAATCACGGGCATGCGGCAGCAATAATCATTGGGCGAATGTTATATTTTCTCAGCGTGCTCTTAATGGCATTGTGGATACCCAGCGGTATGTGGCGCTGCGAGCACCCTCTTCGTCCACGGTGGATTACATTGCTTTGTATTTTGTTCAG
>JAHRVS010000117.1 GCA_019090565.1 Gammaproteobacteria bacterium | reverse complement strand
GTGGGGACAACCATGACAATTTCTTTCACCCCCGCCACTTTTGCCGGAATAATATTCATTAACACCGAAGAGGGGTAAGCAGCCTTGCCGCCTGGCACGTACACACCAACCCGATCAAGAGGGCGAACCTGCTGCCCTAAACGGGTACCGTCCGCCTCGGTATAAGACCATGATTCTTGCTGTTGCTTATCATGGAAATTCCGAATTCGCTGCGCCGCTTGCTCCAAAGCCTCCTTGTCGGCAGGAGCAATGCGAGCAAGAACCTCAGTTCGCTGTGCTGCAGTCACTTCGAGCTCGCTTGCTTGCGACACAGTGAGTCGATCAAAACGGCTGGTGTAAGTAAGCACAGCCTTATCGCCTTCTTTTCGAACAGACGTAATGATGTCCTGAACTGTATCTTCAACTTTCTGATCAACCGTCTCATCCCATGCGAGGTGCCGCCGCAGCTGCTCACTAAAATCATCTGACAACGTGGACAACAATGGAATGAATAATCGTGACATAAGGAATCTCTACTCTAAAACCTAGCCGGTCATTGAAAAATTTTTAAGCAACGGAGGGGTTGTGATGGAAAAACAGGTTAACGCTCTTTCTTTGCCTCAACAGCGCGCTCAAGACAAGTGAGAATTTCCTGGATACGCTGATGTTTAATTTTCATTGACGCTTTGTTCACCACAAGCCGAGAACTCACATGAGTGATCAATTCTGTCGGGCGCAGGCCATTCGCCTTCAATGTGTTGCCCGTATCCACCACGTCTACAATACGGTCTGCAAGGTTAACCAGTGGTGCTAATTCCATAGAACCATAGAGCTTTATAATCTCTACTTGCTCGCCTTTTTCTGCGTAATAACGCTTTGCAACGTTCACAAATTTAGTGGCGACTTTTAATCGACCGACAACAGGCTCTTCTTTTACTCGCGCTGCAACCATCAAACGGCAACGCGCAATATTGAGATCCAGTGGCTCATACAGGCCGTTACCGCCATGCTCTAGCAGTACATCTTTCCCAGACACGCCCAGGTCAGCCGCACCATGCTCGACATAGGTGGGTACGTCCGTCGCACGAATAATCAATATTTTTACATCGTCTCTTGTCGTAGGGAAAATCAGCTTTCGACTTTTATCCGGGTCTTCAAGTAACGCAATGCCCGCTTCTTTCAGAAGTGGTAACGTCTCCTTCAGAATGCGCCCTTTTGACAGTGCAAACACCAGTTGCTCAGATCTATTTTCAATCATACTTTTGTTTCTCTCACCCGGCTCAACCGGATATACGGCGAATGTTAGCGCCCAGGGATTGACATTTTTCTTCGATACACTCATACCCACGGTCAATGTGGTAAATTCGATCTATGAGTGTTTCACCTTCAGCGATCATCGCGGCAATCACTAAACTCGCCGAAGCTCTTAGGTCTGTCGCCATGACAGGCGCTCCCTGAAGTCGCTCTACCCCTTCTGTCACCATGATTTTACCCTGCAGAGTGATTTTTGCACCCATCCGCGACAATTCTTGTGCGTGCATAAAGCGATTTTCAAATACTGTTTCGGTGATAATACCGGTTCCTTCGGCAACAGCATTCATCACTGAAAATTGCGCTTGCATGTCAGTCGGAAACCCAGGGTAAGGGGTAGTGCTAAAGCTAACAGCTTTTGGCCGCTTCCCTTTCATATCAAGGCTGATCCAGTCTTCACCCGTCTCTATCTCTGCGCCGGCCTCCTCTAGCTTAGAGAGCACGGCATCAAGCAACGTCGGATCAGTGTCTTTCACCAAGATAGATCCACGCGAAGCGGCTGCAGCGACCAGGTAGGTGCCCGTTTCAATGCGATCCGGAATCACTCGGTGCGCGCCCCCCTTCAATTGAGAAACACCCTCTACCTTGATCGTATCCGTCCCCGCACCTTCAATTATCGCCCCCATGGATTTAAGGCAATTTGCCAAATCAACCACCTCTGGTTCGCGCGCTGCATTCTCAATAATGGTTTGACCTTCTGCCAAAGTTGCCGCCATCAGTAAGTTTTCTGTTCCGGTAACGGTCACAATATCAAAAACGATTCGCGCTCCCTTCAATCGTCCCGGTGACTTTGCGTGAATATACCCTTCTTTGACTTCAATTTCGGCACCCATCGCTTCCAGACCCCGAATATGCAAATCTACGGGGCGACTACCTATAGCGCAACCCCCCGGAAGAGACACCTCTGCCTCACCAAAACGAGCCAGCATCGGCCCTAAGACCAAGATAGAAGCCCGCATGGTTTTCACCAGCTCATAGGGCGCTTTTAATACTCTGATATTTGTGGCGTCAATCTCAACACCCAGTTGCTCATCGATAACCGGCTCAATTCCCATGCGAGCCAAAAGCTCGATCATGGTTGTGACGTCTTGGAGATGCGGTAAGTTACGCACCGTCATCGGTTCACTGGCTAAAAGGGTTGCCGCCAAAATAGGCAATGAGGAATTTTTCGCGCCTGAGATGCGCACCATGCCCTGTGTTGGGCCTCCACCTACAATTAATAACTTATCCATTCACAACTCAAAATTTGCGCAAATACACATTAATCTCACCCTGCTTCGGCCAGCCTCAGTTTACGCAAACGCGAGGTTTCGACACAGGAGCAATGTCTGTTTTATACCAGGTGTTTCGCTTTCTCCCACTCAGCAGCCGTGTACAGCTTCATGGTGACGGCATGCAGGTCACCACTTGCAATCAAATCGTTCAGGCAAGCGTACACCATCTGTTGCTTTTTTACGGAGCTCAACCCTTCAAACTGCTTGCTCACCACAACCAGATTAATATTCGCGCCGTTTAAGTCGGCAATAATATGCTGGGTCTCAATCGCATCCCCGATTAATTGCTTAATTTGATCACTGGAACTCATCATTTTACCTCGTGAGGAACATTAGGGCGCCTATCATAATAAAAAACCAGCGCAATTACACAGTGAGAGTCACTTCCGAAGAGCTAAACATCACATTTAGCCATAAAATCGTCTAATTCAAGCCACCCCCTGCTAAACCCGACATTAATGTTGCATTCCAGCCTTGATGCCTTTCTAATTCGCATTCACTAAACTCAGGATTTCTTCTCGCCTATGCTTTATCCCATTCTCGCAGTTGTATTTGGAATTGCCGCGCTGGTTTGGAGCGCAGACCGCTTCGTACATGGCGCCGCCTCTATGGCTAAAAATCTTGGCGTTTCTGTCTTTATTATTGGTTTAACCGTGGTTGCCCTAGGTACGTCCGCGCCAGAGATCGTCATTTCTACTTCCGCCGCGTTAAGCGGTAGCCCTGATTTAGCCATTGGTAACGCAATTGGTTCAAATATTGCCAATGTCGGCCTCATCCTCGGTATCACCGCTCTTATCGGTAGCCTACCTATTCATCGACAAGTTATTCGCGAAGACCTACCCATCCTCATTGTCATTACCCTGGTAACAGGCGGGCTCCTCTTCGACAGGGATCTCGACCAAACTGATGGTATAATTTTGGTCGCCATGTTAGCCGTGTATATCTATTTCCTAGTCAAACACAAAAAAACGGCAGAAGAGCCAGAGGGAAACGAAGCGCGCCTGAGCGAAACAGCCGAAGAACTAGAGGATGAAAGCCTGACAAATATTCAGGCAAGTTTTTATTTTGTTTCTGGCTTGATCGTTCTTTTAGGCAGTGCAAAGCTGATGGTATGGGGAGCCCAAGAGATTGCGCTATCCATGGGGGTCAGCGAAGCAATTATTGGCCTGACTCTGGTTGCGCTCGGAACGAGTCTGCCAGAGCTTGCCGCCGCCGTCAGCAGCACCTTGAAAGGCCATCACGGCTTGGCTATCGGAAATATCATTGGCTCTAATATTTTCAACCTCCTTACAGTATTACCTATGCCTGCACTGCTCGCTCCAAGCGCTCTTGAAGCAACAATACTGACCCGCGACTATGCGCTGATGCTTGCTCTCACTCTGATTTTAATTATTCTGCCCTTTGTTGGAAAGCGTGGTCACATCACTGCACTAAAGGGCGTATTTCTGCTTTCCCTTTACGTTGCATACTATGTCGTTTTGTATCAGTCTCAGGTGGCCTCCATCTAGCGGGCGATTGATATTTTACTGACTTGGTCATCTACGGCGTCGCCTAACGCGCCTACTCTTGGTAGAATCTCGCTCAAATGCTCAGCCAAAGGTGTAAATACCTCCTTTTTCTCTATTTCGCCTTGATTCTGGCCTAATTCAGCAAATTCTAACAACCTGCTAAGCTCCTACCACAACGCAACAGGACACCTGAAATGAGCGACTACCAATCCTCTGCTCGCCGCGTCATATCAATTGAGGCGCAAGCGATCACCGAACTAAACAAGCGAATTGACGGCAAGTTTTCACAGGCTTGTGATGCCATCATGGCCTGCTCCGGCCGAGTCGTGGTAATGGGGATGGGAAAGTCCGGCCATATTGGCTCAAAAATAGCTGCGACTTTAGCTAGCACGGGTACAGCTGCATTCTTCGTTCACCCCGGAGAAGCCAGTCATGGCGATTTAGGCATGATCACTCGCTCCGATGTGGTGATTGCCCTGTCCAACTCAGGCACTACCTCAGAGTTACTCGCATTGCTTCCAGTGATCAAGCGCAAAGGCGTCCCGCTTATCAGTATGACCGGTAACGATGAATCCTCACTCGCTCAATTTGCCGATGTAAATCTTGACGTCAGCGTCAGAGAGGAAGCCTGCCCACTCGGCCTTGCTCCAACCGCAAGCACCACCGCAGCATTGGTCATGGGGGATGCTCTCGCCGTCGCTCTGCTCGAAGCCCGTGGTTTTACCTCTGAGGATTTCGCCCTGTCTCACCCCGGCGGCGCACTGGGTAGAAAATTGCTATTACTGGTTGAAAATGTCATGCGCACTGACGAGGCAATCCCCTCCGTTTCGCAAGACAGCACCATCAGCGAGGCCCTGATCGAAATGAGTGCAAAAGGCTTAGGCATGACGGCTGTAGTCAGCCCTGACCTGACGCTAATAGGCGTCTTTACCGATGGTGATCTACGGCGCTCTATCGATACCGAAAGTGATCTCAAGAATACACCCGTCACCTCCGTCATGACTACCCGCTGCAAAACAGCCACACCCCACCTGCTCGCAGCTGAAGCCGTAAAAATAATGGACGACAACAACATACACGCGTTAATCGTCGTTGACGAAGCACAACGTCCAGTGGGAGCGCTGAATGTCCATGATTTACTTCACGCAGGCGTGATGTAACTACTCAGCTTTATATTTATTCCCCACTACAACTGATACCACAGAACCCGGAGCTAGCCCCCCATGAACAACGTAAAAGAAAGAGCAAAAAAAATCAAACTGATGGTGTTTGATGTAGATGGTGTTTTAACCAATGGGCAGCTGATGTTTACTGAAGACGGTATAGAGTTAAAGGCATTTAACAGCTTGGATGGCCATGGGATAAAAATGCTCCACCAAGCAGGCATAAGCACTGCTATTATTACAGGAAGGACCTCCAATATCGTCATTAATCGCGCTAAGGCCCTCGGCATTACTTACCTCTATCAAGGAAGGGAAGACAAAAAACAGGCGCTTCTGGAGCTTCTAAATGAAACGTCCTATTCACTAGAGGAAGTCGGTTATGTTGGCGACGACCTCCCTGACCTCGGAGCAATCCGGGCCGCGGGCTTAGGCATTGCCGTTGCAAACGCACATTGGTTCGTGAAAGAGAATGCCCATTGGAAAACCTCTTTACCCGGAGGATCTGGTGCCGCGAGAGAGATTTGCGACCTCATACTGGATGCCCAAAATAAATTGACCCCACTACTCAACGCGTACCTTTAAACTATGTCAATACGCCGGCAGCTTTCTCGCCGCAGAACTTACACGGCCGCGCTAGGCCTGATGTTCATTGCAGTGCTATTTATTATCAACGACACTCGTTTTGCCAGCACATCGCCGCCATTTCTTGCCTCGCCAAACTATGGAGAAGAGCAGCCGGATACCGAAATCCAACGCTTTTCAAACACAGTTTTTGATCAAAACGGTCAGCTCAAATACACGCTAAAATCACCGCATTTATTTCATTACGCGAGCAACGAC
>JAHRVS010000116.1 GCA_019090565.1 Gammaproteobacteria bacterium | reverse complement strand
TGGCACCCACGACATCCTTCAAAATTGACGTTAGCGCCGATTCGCTGAAAGATCGCTCTGTGGGTAAACCCATGGTTGAGACCCGCATTGTTGATGAATCGGATAATGATGTGCTCCAGGGGGAGATTGGTGAAATCATTTATCGCAGCCCCACTATTATGAAAGGGTATTATAAAGAAGAAGATAAAACTTCCGAGGTGATTAAAGACGGATGGTTTTACAGTGGTGACTTAGGTTGGATCGATGACGAGGGAGATGTTCGGGTGGCGGAACGTAAAAACGAATGCATTTCAACGGGTGGTGAAAAAATATTCCCAGGTGAAATTGAAGATATATTGGCTGAACATGACAAAATTCAAGACATCTGCGTTATTGGTGTTCCGGATGAAACGTGGGGAAATAGTGTTCGTGCAGTCATTCGTTTAAACGAGGGGGATACGGCAACCAAAGAAGAGATTATTGACTGGTGTCGAGGCAAGATGGCCGGCTATAAGAAACCCCGGACAGTCTTGTTCGTTGATGAGTTTCCTATTTCGGCGGTTGGCAAGGTCCAGCGTAATAGGGTGAGAGAGCTTTATGGCGCGCCAACAGAAGTACAAGTTAGGGCTGCGGTCACAGCTAAGCCGAAAAAGAAGAAGAAAAGTGAGGGCGTGTTAGATTAATTCTGCTGACCAATATGCTTCATTGCGCTCGATACAGCGAATAAAATGTATCGAGCGCAATACTCACAGCGTTACGCATTTTTATGGTTTAAAACTGCCACTCGAAGGCGAAAAATAGACTTCTTGGCGCACCAGGGAAATAGCGCTCGCTACCGAATGCGTAGTCAGCGCGCTCAGCATAAACCTTATTGCTTATATTTATCATGCGGCTCGATAGCTCGATAACTGAAGATAGTGCATAAGACACTCTAGCATTGAATAGGGTGTGACCGGGGTAAAAAACAGTATTTGTTGGTTCCATAAAATAACGACTAGTATGGCTAGCATCTAGAACCCACGAAGTTTTCCCATTTAAAAGAAAGGACGGTTGGTATAACCAGCTAATCTGCGCTAATTTACGAGGTGCTGTATCCATGTCATCACCTGTTGCTACTTCGTAGCCCCAAGTATTTTCATACTGATGACGGGCATAGCTGCCTGCAAATGAAAGCTGCTGATCAATGTTCAATTCAATATTTAGGGCTAGCTCTATGCCTTCGGACTTTGTGGCGCCATCGTTAAAAACATACCGGTCAGAGTTGCGATAGATGACATTTTTTTTCTTTTGGGAATAAGCGGTAATTTGCGAGTGATAACGATGTCCGTAACGGTTTAAACCTAGCTCGAAACTGGAGATTTTCTCTGAGTCGATGTCAGCGTTTTCTTGGCCGGCTTGAAGCCGATAAAGGTCTGTCGCTTGAGGAGCGCGAAAGCCGCTCCCTATTGACGCGAAAAACTGACTGCGATCGTTGAAATCATAGCTGAAACCTAGTCTAACGGCACCATCAGAGAAAGTGTCGTTACTGCTTGCGGGCCTGGTGTACCGGCAGCCATCTACTGAGTTGCATTGACTCCCGTCTTCACGGGTATTTCCGCTTAGCATATTATTCTCATAATCGTAATAAAGGCTTTCAAAGCGGACACTGTTTAATAAATGTATTTTGTCACCAATCAACCAGTCTGCCCCGATATATGTCGAAAAGTATCGGGTGTCCACATCGAAGTCATACTGTTTCCCCTGAGGGAGTTTACCAAAAACTTCGGGAGACACTTGGTTTTGCTGTAATTCAATCTCTGCTCCTTCCATACGAAGCCCACTAAAAAACGTGTGCTTAGAAACATTCCAGCTAAAGTTAGCTTGTAATCCAGCGCTGGTTTGTTCGTTGCTTTCTGCTGGCGTACCGGGCAAAAAATGCATAAGGAAATTCATTTGGGAACGACGCCAATACGGGGTAAGGGTCAATTCAGAGTGTTTTGATTTTTTAGTAAACCGAGTGTGGATTCGAGATGACCATGCATCCCTGTAGGCCTCTGGGCTGGGGTTGCTACGTTTTAGGCTCGGATCACTGTATGCATTTTCACCTTCAACATAAGCCCCAGTTTCTTGGTTGAGCAATGAGCCGCTAATAACAGAGCTATTGATCCATTCTTGCCGATTGCTATCTACCCGTAGTGTCAGCTTTTGCTGCCCATAGCCGGTGTTGTCACGGTATCCATTGCTACTAGCGCTATTGAAGTCCAACCTTACTGCGCTGCTTTTTTCGCGAAGGGAATTACTGAGTTTAACGCGGTAAAAATCGTAGGGACCGGCTTCCAATGAAAGTTGTGTTTAATCTTCTTTTGATGGTTCGCGTGTGGTGATATTAATTAAACCATTCAATGCATTGCCGCCAAATACCGAGCTCGATGGGCCGCGTATCACCTCAATGGTGTCAGCTTGCTCGCTATTTATTTCGAACAAGTTGTTGATATTGCAAAACCCAGCGGGCCTGACGGGAATATTATCCTGCAAATAGAGAAATGCGCCACAGGCGCCAGGGCCCGTGATGGAGGCAGAGCGAATTGCGGTTAAATGTTCTTGTCCAGAGCCTTTGCTGATCCATACTCCCGGCGTTCCAGACAGAATCTCATTGATGTGGGTATGCTTTGTGTTATCTATCTGCTCCCGAGATGTGGCACTGTAGTTTCCTGTGCTTGACCACAGCGGTTGTACTGACTCAGGCGTAGTAATAACAATTGGCGATAGCTTTATAGTATTGGTTTCGGCGAATGTATGCGCTGAAAAAAGGAGGCCGATTAGTGCGGTGGAAAATAAATGCCTGACGCTGACTAGATGTTTGTTCACAGGGCTACCCTTAATGTGTTTGTACGCATATGATTGCGTGTAGTGATTATATTTAGGGCGCCTCTAAGAATGCATTTTTCACGCGATAGCTGCGTCAGCTCCGTACTCGAGTATGCCTTATACACTGCGGCTCTCGGCAATTGCGTCCTGCATTGCTCTACCTCCTGCATCCATGCAGTCGTCCGTGCGGGGCTTTCTTGCTCT
>JAHRVS010000115.1 GCA_019090565.1 Gammaproteobacteria bacterium | reverse complement strand
TCAATGAGTACATTGCTCGTATGGCCAATAAAGAAGAAAACTGTACGGGGCGCTTCTGGGAAGGGCGCTTTAAAAGCCAGGCGTTACTGGATGAAAAAGCCTTGTTATCGTGCATGGCTTAGGTTGATCTCAAACCGATACGTGCGAAAATGGCCGCAACGCCTGAAGAATCCGATTTCACCTCCATTCAGGAGCGTCTCTACAATCAGACGATAGAAAAAAGAAAACCCAGCGTAAAGCAAAAACGCTTCATTAAGCAGTATAAAAAGAACAATCAACATCACAAAGATGCCCCCAGTGTGGGTGATGAGCCTTGTCAGCAGGCCAGTTTGAAAATTCTCGATGGAAGTAGCCACACACCGTTATCGGAAGGTATTCCCTACACACGGCAGGATTGTTTTGAGCTGGTAGATTGGACGGGTAGGGCGCTGAGAGCTGATAAGCGTGGCGTTATTGATGAATCGCAAGCCCCCATATTAAAGCGGTTAGGGAGCTCTAGGGGACACCCACAACGGCGAGGATTATCAAAGCGGGCAAAACTTCGATCATCGCAAGGGGTGGTTGGTTGAGCGTATTAAATTCTTGTCTTCCATCTTCGCCATTGATGTGTGTGCATACGCAGTGATGTCGAATCACTATCACCTAGTGTTGTTTATTAATCAGGATGTGGTTAACTCTCGGGATCAGGAGGAGGTGTTGGAGCGCTGGGGGCAGTTATTTCCCTCGAGCGCGCACAAGTTGCAAACACTTTTAGCGGCCGCAGACAGTGAGGTTGTTCGATCATGCGAAACGCGTTCGTCGCCCCTCTCAACAACAAAAAAACCTAGTTCGTAAATTTAGAGAGAATGTGATCGATAAGCGTGATTCCGATCTCACGCAAGCCCGCCTAAAACCCTTAAATGGTAGTTGTTTTGCCCCTTTATCCGAAGGCATCCCATTTATACGGCAGGATTATTTTGAGTTGGTGGATTGGACGGGGCGCACTTTACGAGAAGATAAACGCGGCGCCATCGATAGCCAATTGCCACCCATTTTGCAACGTTTGGGTGTCCAGCCTGAAAATTGGATTGATTCCGTTTCTCACTTCCAAAAACACTTTTTTGATGCAGCGGGGACGCTTTCTTCCCTTGAGCAATTCGGGGGAATGTAGTGGCATAGTTAATTTGGCCACCCAGTTAGAGGTGATATTATATATCATCATTAACGAAGGTAACGGTATGAACAAGGAAATAAAGAGGAGCCTACTGGATGGATTAAAGGGAAAGGCGCTTCGAAGAAGCTGTGCGGTTAGCTGTAGTAATAATCACTTCAGATTAAGTCAGAACTAATGCAAGTTCAATTTTTTCTTCCCCTGATTTAAGCAGAGCTGGATGTCTCGTTGAGACGATCCCTATTTGATCATTTTTCGTATTGATAATTTCCACGTTTTCACTCTAATCGTGATGTTTCGGTATGCTGCAATATCTCTGATGTTACCAATTCAAACTCTGTTCCTGTAACAAAATGTGAATGCTTTCGCCTTTGAATATGTTATGGATGTCCCCGAGTGTTTTTATGAACGTCTAAAATTTTTGCTCGACTGAGTAACTTTAAACCATAGGATAGCATGCACAAGAGAGCAGAGGTAATAGCAATATACGGGGGAGTTCAACTTGCCCCTGCGCTTTTAAACTTACCTCTTCAAAATTGAGAAGCTATTCTTAAAAGTAACTATTTTTCTGATAGATCCTTAAAGCTACTGAAGAGTGAGCATTTTAAGTGGTTGTTTAATAAGGCATTATTTCTTGTAAAGCTCTAAAGTAAGTCATGAGTGCTTATCTTGAGTTTAAAACATCATACTGCCGTGTGCCTAAAAGCGTCTATTATGGGTGAAGAGCTTTGTAATAGAATGCTAGGACCTATCCCGAAAGGAAACAAAAATGTCAGCTGATAATAGCTCCAATAATAACCGTGCCATTATTTTACTATTTGTTCTGATACTTTCGGTGATTTTGGCGGGCGGTTATTTTTGGATTAATCAAAATAATGGTTCACTATTATTAGGTTTAGCTGGTGGCGGAAAAAACCGCAACGACGCATCAAAACCGGCAAAACTGGCTGATACTACTAAAATCGAAACAGCAGGACTGCTTGATGTGAATTTTTGGGAAGCACGCATTAACACCAGCTACAGCCTTGAGAGGCAGTATGGTAAAGGCTACCTTTCCCTGACCATGAAGGAATGGGCATTTTCTGGAGTAATTGGATTAGTAACCACACCAGGTGAGCATGAGGGGATTGTGATAGTGAACCGCCATCTTAATTCCCCCAAAGCATACTCCTCCAAAACTTTACGTGGCCGAATGTATGACCCTTACCGGAGTAGCCATAACTATTACGAAGGGGATTTCAATATAGATTTAAACTGGCCCTCAGTAGATGATATTGATGTTAACCCCGGGGAAAACAAGAATAAATTCGCTGAAGTTAAAAAGGTATTTATCTATAGGAATGTGCCTAATTATATAGAGTTTGCTAAATCATTAGTTGAAGGTGGTTTTTATCCTGAGCGTATCAGTATGTTGTTAGCAGTGTGCCCCGGATGCCAGGGAAGCCTTATATTTGGTGAAGATATACCTGTGGATTCTTTACAAGTGGTATTAAAACAATTAGAAATATTTGAGTTTCCTCTTGGGAAAGTAGAGTTCAGTGAAAAAATTAGTGACATTGGTGTGATTAGAATTGGCCAATCTCCCAGCAAAAATTCAACTCCTTTGTGGTCAAATTATGATGCTTTAACACAGCCAGGAATTTCTCTTGATGATTTTTTATCCATAATTGGTTTTGAACGAAAATCAGATGAGGATCGCGCAGTAGCTCTGCACAAAAGAGCTAAAGAATTAATTAATAATGGTAATCGAAAAAAAATGGCGGAGGCCCGAAAGCTACTGGATAGAGCTCAAGAGCTTGATAGTGATTACATCCCGATTTACATAGAATTGAGTCGTTATTTATTAAGGTCTAGTGCGGATTACAATATGTATTATCCAACTGAAACAGGGTTTAAAGCCCAGGCCATTCTTAAAAACTCACTTAAAATCAACCCTGACTACAGCAATACTTATGTATTACTGGGTATGGTTCAAACTTCCCTGCATGAATTTGATAAAGCAAAATCTTCCTTTCAAAAAGCAAAAGACTTAGGTACTGACAACCTTTGGTTGCATTATAATTTGGCGTTTTGGCACGAGCAACAGAATGATCTAAGTCTTTCTATTAAAGAGCTTCAGTATTTACTCAAACACGAAATTGATCATAGTGATAATGATAGGGCTTACAAGTCTGGTTTAAATAGATTAACAAAACACTACATCAAGACTAACAATTACAGTGGGGCAAGAGAAATCTTTGAGCGCCTGAGGAATGACTTTCCAAGATTTATGACTCCACTTGAGGGTTATATAAAATTTTTATTAGCTTATACAGATGATAGAAAGCGGGCTGAAGAGTTATTTGAGGATGTTAAAAGTAGAGGCTGTAATTGTTATGAAAGAATATTAACTATGATGGCAATCGTTAATTCTTTTGAAAGTTTAAGTATATCGAATGGCGAAGTGTTAAAACATTTGATTCGGGCGCAATCCACAAAGGCCTCTTTTGCTAGAGCAGTTGCAGAGCTTGGAAAAGGTGAAAATGGCCAAACTATTATACGGGGTTTGTTGAATAGTACCTTGCTTAAGATTGAAGAAATTGAAGCGAGTGAATCATTGCTAAGCTATGTAATGGATACAAATAATATTGAGGCACAGCGGTTTTTTCTTGAAAATGGAGCAAGTCCAAATTCGTTTGATCTGGATAAAAAGTTTACCCCCTTAATGTTAGCTATTTCTAGAAACAACTCGGACTTGGTTAAACTTTTTCTTGAATACGATGCCGATCCGCACCTGGAAAGCAGTGTTGGATTTTCAGCTTACGACTTGTCAATAAAGATGGGCAACGAGGAGCTTTTAGGTGAGCACAATAAAACGGCTATTTAATGAGCTGACTAATTAAAGCAAATGCCACCAGCAGTGATTTTTCTTGCCGTGCTCTATACTGGGAAGGCCAAAGAATACCTAAGGAACCTGTAAACAAGTCATTAACGAAAATCTTGAGTCTAGAAAGCACATTAGGGGACACCCAGTGCGCCGAGCTAAATCGGTAGAAGATTGGAGGTGCAATTCCTCTATCTAGAAAGGGTTAACGACCCACTAGAGCCCCGAGTCAT
>JAHRVS010000114.1 GCA_019090565.1 Gammaproteobacteria bacterium | reverse complement strand
TTAAAAAAAGAGATGTATTTGACTACATCGATGTCAGTGGGGGTTATACGTCGCGCTCTGATAAAAAGCGTATATACGTGATTAAGGCCAGTGGTGAAGTGGCGTCGGTTAAAAATGGTTGGCTGTTAAAACGAAATAGTGGTGTGCACCCAGGTGATACCATCATTGTTCCTTATGACACCTATGCGACGGGCCCCATGACCTACTGGTTAAACATGAGTCAGATTCTATTTCAGCTTTCAACGACTACCGCTGCCCTGAACTCTATAGGAGTTTTTTAGTTTGAAACGTATTTCCACAGTGGTATGGCGTATAGTTGGTGGAATTCATCGCTGGTCCCGTAAAAACTACGAGCACAAGGAATTATGCTGAGCCAACGCATTGCAGTTGTCTTGTTGCTACTGTTCAGTCTGTATGGCTGTGGAGAGCAAAAACGAGAGAGAGAGCGTCTCGAACTGGGGCTTACAGCGGTTCGCTCAGAGCTACAGGATTTGGCGAGGGCGCTGGATAGCGACCGAGTGCGCAACGCCGTACTATTAAAGCAGTATGCGAGCATACTGGGGCAGCAGCGTCCTGATTTGTTCGAGCTGCCCGCAACCATCGCGCAGGACGCCAGTCCTTCGGGGCCGCTCTATCAAGGGCTTCAAACGCGCTATAAATCTGTTTCTGATATTAAAGAAGGCGCCTTGAGTTACAGTGAGTTTCCAACTTGGAAAGATCGTATGCAAGAGCTTCATGCCTTGCGTCAGGCTGCATCTGTTCCCATGTTTAATGACGCTCTTTCTGATCCGGTGAACGTACTGGCCGATTTGTCTGGAGGAAACTTAGCCCGTGTAAATGCCATCAGCGCTGAGGCCGAACAGGCGGGGTCTGGCAACAAGTCTAATATTCCTGCGCAACAAATGGTCGGCAACCCTCATTACGGGAGCTGGAGTGGCTCCGGTGCTAACTCCCTGTGGGTTTGGTATGGGCAATATGCACTTATTTCTCGTTTGTTGGGTGGTGGCCCTACGTATTACGGGCGCTGGGGTTCGCAGCGTCGTTACAGCTATTACCATGATGTAGGTCGAAGGGGCTACAGCTCCCCTCGGACTCGAGATCGTCAGCGCGTACGGGAGCAAGTGGCTAAGAAAGACTTTCGCAGCCAAGGTAAACGTTTTAGCAGCCCTTATGGGCGAACTCGAGCAGGCGCAAGTGGATTGAGCCGCGCAAGCACAGCGCAATCGAAAGCCGTATTTACCAGCCCCTATAGCAAAGGCGCTAACCGTAATAAGTATCAGTCCAACTACCAAAGTAGTGCCCGAAACAGTTCGAGCCGCACAATGCGCGGAATCTCTCGCGGAAAATAGCCCCCAAATGGATAAGCATCGTCATGAGTGAGTATTTTTTATTAACAGGCGTCGACCGTTGGCTTTTTAGCGTGCTTTTTGTTGATTTGTTTATTGCTGTTTTTTTAATTACTGCGTTGCGCTTTTTTTATGGCTTGGTGGCGAATGTCCATGCTACGTCCGAGCTTGCAGAGCGCGATAATTTGGCTTTTGGTTTATCATTTTCTGGCGGAGTTTTGGCCCTGGCATTTATGCTGACAGGGGTGCTTTCTGGCGAAGCCGCAGACGATCTCCTAACGGAAAGTACGATGGTGCTTGCCTATGGGGTGCTGGGTGTTGTGCTAATAAAAGCCGGGCGCATAATTCAAGATAAGCTCGTCCTGACGGGTATTCCGTTACAAGATGAAATAAAAAAGGGTAATCTGGCAGCGGCCTTTGTGGACGTTGCCAACACCTTGGCAACGGGTCTCGTATTAAGGGCGGTCATGCTGTGGGTAGAAAGCGCCTCAATTATGGGTTTTATTGTCGTGCTTATCGCCTTCGTATTGGTACAAATTTTATTGGCTGGCGTAACTCGGTTTCGTTTGTTTGTTTATGAGAAACGTCATCCTGATGGCTGCTTGCAAGAAGCTTTTCGTTCAGGAAATATTGCTATCGCCTTGCGGTACTTGGGGCATCTTATAGGTGTTGCACTGGTGATGTCAGCGGCATCTGGCTTAATTATTTATAACGAGGAACAACTTGTAGCGGCGGTGGCAGGTTGGTTAATCTTAACCATAATATTTTCGATACTGCTGTCTTTTTTGTCATTTATGGCACGCAAGGTCATTTTAGCTGGGGTCGATGTGATTGAAGAGGTGGACCATCAAAAAAACATCGCAGTGGGCACGATAGAAGGTTCTATCTACGTTGCGATTGCCTTGGTCATGCTTTCCTTATTCAATTAGCAGCTATTTCATACATGCCTCCGCACTTCCTTTTGAATAAATAAAAGCGTCTTACCCCAATGATTAAATTCAGCAATAAACTGCTGCATGACCTCAGTTTGATACTGATCATGGGGGTGTTGGCAGGCTGCGGCCTTATCTACGAATACCTGCTATCCCATTACGCGGGCCGTATTCTTGGGTCTGTAGAAACCGCTATTTACGGCATGATTGGTATTATGATTGTTGCCATGGGGGTTGGCTCTTTTTCCGCAAAGTATTTCAAATCGCCATTTACTGCCTTTGCTTACCTGGAAGTGCTTGTGGCGGCTGTGGGTGCGGGCAGTGTTCTGGTGATCGCTTCGGTGGTGGGTGCGGTGGTTTTATTGCCCCAGGCGATTGCTGATGCGTATAGCTTGCCCTTTGATATGGGTGTTAGTGGCGCTTTCATTACCCTTAGCGAAAACCTGGTGGAAATCTTTCCTTATGTGGTTGGCTTTATACTGGGCTTTCTGCTTGGCTTAGAAATACCTCTCATAGCAAGAGTCAGAGAATTACTGCATAAAGAGCATCTTCAGCATAATACGGGCATGATTTACGGTGTCGATTACATCGGCGCGGGCATTGGCGCTGCAATTTGGGTGTTATTCATGCTGCGTGTGGACATTACGATGGCCGCATCTCTCACTGCATCGGCTAACTTGCTGGCCGGTTTATTTTTCCTATTCCGCTATTGGTCTTTTATTGCTGCGCCAGTATTATTGTTGTTTGCCCACTTATTAGTCAGCGTCATGGTGGTGCTCCTGTTTGCTCTAGGTGAAGATATGCTAACGGACATGAGCAACGTGCTGTACAAAGACAATGTCGTTCACAGTGAGTCAACCAACTACCAGCACTTCTCTATTACTGAACGAAGCATGAAAAATCAAGCACCCATTTACAGCCTATATATTAATGGCCGCTTGCAATTTTCCTCCAGCGATGAGGGGATTTACCACAGCATGTTGGTCTACCCTGCGATGCTGACATCGGCCAGGCATGACAACATTCTTATAATTGGTGGGGGCGATGGCTTAGCGTTAAGAGATGTTCTTCATTGGCAACCTAAAAAAGTCACCTTGGTTGACCTCGATAACCAGCTATTGCAATTCTTCAAGGGTAGTAGCGGAGACAGTAAAGTGTTGCCTGATTTCCAGCAAGCACTCTTGGCACTGAATGAAGGCGCGCTTTCTAAACCAAATGTGAACGTGATTTCCGGTGATGCCTTTATTGAAATTGATCGTTTGCTTGATGAAGGCCATATTTACGATGTCATTATTGTGGACCTTCCTGATCCAAGTCACCCTGATCTCAACAAGCTTTATAGCGACCACTTTTACTCCCGTTTAGGCTTTCTTTTGGCAGGAGACGGTGTAATGACGGTGCAGTCAACGTCTCCCTATCACGCAAAAAAAGCCTTTCTTAGCATCGGGAAAACCATTCGTTCTGCGGGGTTTACGTCGGTAGAACAATATCATCAGAATGTTCCTAGCTTTGGTGAGTGGGGTTGGACAATTGCCACAAAAATGGGCCGATCGCCTTCAGCGCGCCTCAAAGCATTACCTTCACGCCTACCCGTTGCTGACGAGTGGGTAACCAAAGGCTTGATGCTGGCAGCTTTTGAGTTTTCAGCAGACTTTTTTTCAGGGCTAAGCGACATTGAGGTAAACAAACTGGGAAGCCACCGGCTTTATCGCTATCATCACGAAGCTTGGTCAGTGAGAGAGGGAGTGATTGAAAAATAATGAGTGATTCACTCAAGGGTGTATTAAGGTTAGTTTTAAATAAAGGCCATTTTTGAAGCTGTCCTTAGGGGAATAATGATGAGAAGACGAATTTACGCTGCAGTAGCGATTCTGTTGCTTGCTAGCAGTGCTTATGTTTTATCTTCTATCTACTCTTTTGCGGGAGAGAATGACATTCGAATTGGGCCACACCATTTTTTTATCCCCGCAGAATACGGCCCTAGCGGGTTTATGAATTTATCGGTACGTTGGTTTACCAGTCAATTCCAAAGCCAAGACATTGCCGTATTTGTTATTAGCGAAGAAGAGCTGCGTAACAATATTTCCGACTATGAGGTTGGGCAAAATGGTATACCCAGAAATATTAAAGGATTAATTCGAGTTTGGAGCGCAGACAAAATTGAAGTACTGGAGGACTCGCAGCGTTATTCTACCTTGTGGCGAGGTACGGGGCCTTATCAGAACCGTCAGGTCGTGCGAAAAGGTGATTTCTTCCTTGTGTACCGCAACCCTTTATCTCAAAAAACCTGGACAGTGCTAAAACAAAACCCTGCAGAGAAAACCCCGCTACCCAGCAACTCCTTCGACTTTTGGGTAGCACGCTGTAAACAGCATTCAAAAACCTTTCAAAAGTCTGAAGCCTTTACGGTTTGTAATAGCTATGTGTTTGTGGATGACGTTGTTATCGAGTTTTATCTTGCTGAAGAGAACCTTCGGTATATCGATGAGGTGAGAGATTTCATTGTTAAAAAAGTGGGTGATTGGTACTGATGGCCGGTTAAATCACAGCGAGACTTTTAGTCATTATACGAGCGCGTCGGGTTAATTCCTCCCAGTTTTCTTCTTGAACAAGTTTTTGGGGTGTTAACCAGCTGGTTCCTGCGCACAAAACATTGTCAGTAGACAAGTATCGATGAATATTAGATTCGTCGACCCCTCCGGTTGGACAAAATTTCACTTCGGGAAAGGGCCCTGCTAGGTCTTTGATGAAGTTGAGGCCCCCGCTGCTTTGTGCAGGAAAAAATTTCAAAACACTGAAGCCATTTTCAATGCCTATCATTATTTCAGAGGGCGTTGTCGCCCCTGGTAGGTAGGGGGTTTGCTGGTCGGATGCGGCCCTGATTAGAGCGGGCGTTAGGCCGGGGCTCACCGAGAATTGCGCGCCGGCTTTCTTTGTCGTTGCGAATTGAGCAGGCTTGATAAGGGTGCCAGCCCCGACACAGAGATCAGGCATTTCTTCGCGAACTATTTTTATCGCATCCAATCCATGTTTGTTGCGCAGGGTGAATTCGAGGATGCTGACGCCTCCTTTATTCAGCGCCTTTGCGATTGATAGCGCATGAGCAGGGTGAACAATGGTCACCACTGCTATCACGGGTTTGTGCCCGCGCATGACCTGAGTGATGGACTGCATGACGCCTCCTTTATCGTAAAAATTCCCGTGCAACCCTAAAAGGGTTTGTTTCTTGTGATGCCTGCATCATCCTAAAAACCTCAGTTGGATCATACAAGCGCCATTAAGTCGCTCAAGTAATTAAAATAATGACAGGGCGCCAGTTTCAGCACTTGATACGTTACGTCTTGCGGCGCTGAAAAGCCTTTGGCCACTTGTGAAATTTTCTTTTTCCACAAAGCGGGCCGGTTTTCGCTGATCCAATATGCTAGTGCTCTGATGAAGAGTCATGCTGCCCTTATTCGCATCAATTTCAATGGTATCACCGGTTTCTATTTTTGCTATTAGCCCTTGGTCACGTGCTTCTGGGCAAATATGAATAGCGGCAAGCACCTTGCCTGATGCGCCTGACATGCGGCCATCAGTCAGCAGTGCGACGTTATAGCCCTGCTTTTGTAGGGACGAAAGAAACGGGGTGAGCTTGTGGAGCTCTGGCATGCCATTGGCCTTTGGCCCCTGAAAGCGCACTACCGCGACGAAATGCTTATTAAGTTTTCCTGCTTTAAATGCAGTGAGCACGTCATTCTGATCATTGAAAACGATAGCTGGGGCCTTAATGGAGCGGTGCTCAGGAGCCACAGCAGACACTTTTACAATGGCTCGCCCTAGATTCCCGGTCAATAATTTAAGCCCGCCATTTTTGGAGAAGGGTTGGTCTACGGGGCTTATTATTGTTTGGGGTGGCAATGTCTGAGGGGTATCTTGCCAGTTAAGCTCGCCGCTTCTATTTGCGCTAGGATGTTGTAATAATTTTTCTAAGCCATGGCCTAAAAGCGTATCCACCTCATTATGGAGATAATTACCGTTTAATAGTTGGTTAATAATTTGGCCAATGCCACCGGCTGCCTCAAATTGATTGATGTCCGCTTCGCCATTGGGATAAACCCGGGTTAATAGGGGGACCACCTCACTGAGAAGTGAAAAATCCTGCCAGTTCACCTCATAACCTGCGCAACGTGCAATAGCGATAAGGTGAATGGTTAGATTGGTTGACCCCCCGGTTGCAAGCAAGGCCACCATCGCATTGACTAAACACTTTTCATTGATTTGTAGGCCAATGGGGGTGTAGCGATTACTTCGTTTTGTGAGGCGGAGAATTTGCTTTGCCGCGGTGTTGTTGATGGTAGGCCGTAAGTTATGTGAGGGGTTTAAAAAGGTGGTGCCTGGTAATTGAAAACCCATGACTTCCAGCAGGAGCTGGTTGGTATTGGCCGTGCCATAAAAGGTACAGGTTCCAGGGCTGTGGTAGGATTTTTGTTCTGATACAAGTAGCTCCGCTTTACTGAGTTTTCCTTCGGCGAATAGCTGCCGGGCAAGGGCTTTTTTCTCATTGGCTTGCCCCGTTTCCATGGGGCCGGAGGGAATAAATATCACCGGTAGATGGCCAAATTGCAGCGCACCCATTAATAAGCCGGGTACAATTTTGTCACACGTGCCGAGTAAAATGACACCGTCAAATAGCTGGTGGGAAAGCGCAACGGCTGTGGACTGGGCAATGA